>CAYHNM010000148.1:2859-4856 GCA_964357985.1 uncultured Nitrospira sp.
GACCGTATCGGTTCTATACTGGAGGTCCTTGTCGAGGGGCCATCGGAGGAAACTCCGTTGCTGCTGGAAGGCCGGCACGAAGGCCTCGCGCCCGAGATCGACGGCGTCATCTATATCAACGACGAGCCTGACCTTCTCACCCGCCCGCCCCGGGCGCGCCGAGACGCGCCCCGTCCCGCGCCGGGAGATCTCGTCAAGGTCGAGATCACGGATGCGGCTACCTACGATCTCGTCGGCCACATCGTCTCTTAGCCACTCACTCCACCCCGTTCACGATCTGCTACATTCGCTGAACATTGACGAAAGGGGCGCATCCGCTATGGCAGCCAATCGTAAAGATTCCGTGGTGGTTCTGATCCACTGCAAAGACCGGAAGGGTATTGTCGCCCGCGTGTCAGGGTTCATCCACGACTTCGGCGGCAACATTCTCGACTCGGATCACCATACCGATGAAGAAACGAACGACTTCCTGATGCGAATGGAGTTTGCCACGGAGGGCTTGCAAATTCCTCCCGACGAAATCTCTGGAGCCTTCGCCCCCATCGCCAAAATATTTGAGATGCGCTACGAGGTGCATCACTCCAGCCATCGCACGCACGTCGGCATGCTCGTCTCGAAACAAGATCACTGTTTGGCCGACCTCCTCCAACGGCACCGTCGAGACGAGTTACGCATCGATGTTCCGGTCATCATTTCCAATCATGACACCTGCGCGGAGTGGGCCCACCTGTTCAAGATCCCTTTCGTGGTCTTACCGGTAACCAAAGAAACCAAGCCCCAGCAAGAGCAGCAAGTCATCTCGGCGTTGAAATCTCATCGTGTTGAACTGGTGGTCATGGCCCGTTACATGCAGATTCTGAGCGCTGACTTCCTCGCTCAAATCGGCTGTCCAGTGATCAACATTCATCACTCGTTTCTCCCGGCGTTCATCGGCGCGAATCCCTATCGGCAGGCCTACGAACGCGGCGTGAAGATCATCGGCGCGACGGCCCACTATGCGACGCAAGATCTCGACGAAGGACCGATTATCGAGCAGGATGTCATCCGTGTCGGACACCGAGATACGGTCGATGATCTGGTGAGGAAGGGGCGCGACCTGGAAGAAATTGTCCTAGCTCGCGCCGTACGGCGGCATATCGAACATCGTGTGTTGGTGTATGGCAGAAAGACGGTCGTCTTCGACTGACAGGATGCTGAAAAGTCCTCGGCGGGGGATGAGGCAGCAGCCCCACCCCCCAATCTCTCACCTAGACCTTCGCGGTGAGAAATAACGCATTGCCATGGCGATTGATCAAGATCAGGACGTGGTCACCCTTCTTGATCGCGGATGAGGCCTTCTCGAACTCCTTGACCGACTTGACCGGCTGACGGTTGATCTCACGAATGACATCACCCGTCATCAAGCCGGCCTTCTCGGCGCCGCTCTCCGGCTCGACGCCCGTCACGACAACTCCCTGCGTCTTGCCCTTGATGCCCAACTCCTTCGCAGTCTCCCGATCCAGGTCCTGGACGGCCACTCCGGCAAAAGCATAGTCCGCTTCACCGGCTTCGGCTTTCGCAACCTTCGTCGTATCCAACTGTTCCCCGATCGTCACCGTGAGGTCTTTCTCATGGCCGTCACGGATCACCTTGACCGGCACCTTCATCCCGACCCCTGTTCTGGTCACCAGGCGCTGGAGGACCACCGCATCCTCAACGGGTGTGCCTTGATACGCGATGATCACATCGCCCTGTTTAAGACCAGCCTGGTCGGCCGGACCCTCTTCCTTCACGTCACTGACCAGCGCACCCTTTGCATGCTTAATCCCGAACGACTTGGCAAGATCCTGACTGAGATCCTGAATTCCGACTCCCAGGTATCCACGCACGACTTTTCCGCTCTTGATCAGGCTTTCATAGATCGGCTTGCCCATGCTGGTCGGTACGGCAAACCCCACGCCCTGATACCCGCCGGTCTGTGAGAAGATCGCTGTATTGATCCCGACCAATTCCCCGCG
>CAYHNM010000149.1:0-3566 GCA_964357985.1 uncultured Nitrospira sp.
GTCGAAGCGGTCGAAGGGACCGATGGCGCGATCAAACGGGGCGGCGAATTGGCGAAAGAAGGCGCGGTCGTCGTGAAACGGTGCAAGCCGCAACAGGATCTCCGATTCGATTTGCCGGCCATCGGGCCGCGAACGATCGAGGTGATGGCATCGGTGAACGCCACGGTCTTAGCCGTGGAAGCCGGGCGAACCGTGATGCTGGATCGGGACCTGCTCTTGGAGAAAGCGCGCCAGGCCGGCATTGCCGTGGTCGGGATCAAACATCTTGAACCGATCAAAGCGTAAGTGAGCGAGAGGAAGTGCATTCAGTGAAAAAATTGCGGGCGGGCGTCATCGGGGTCGGACATCTGGGGCAGCACCATGCGCGGCTCTATGCCTCCATCCCCGGTGTGACACTCGTCGGAGTCACGGATCAGAGTGCTGAACGTGCGCAAGAAATCGCCGGCCGTCATGCAGCGCAGTCCTATCGCAATCCCGACGATCTGCTGAAAGACATCGATCTGGTCAGTGTGGCCGTGCCCACCTCAGCGCACTACAAGGTGGCGAAGATGTGTCTCGAAGCCGGCAAGCATGTGTTGGTGGAGAAACCCATCGCGGTGCAGCCGGCCGAGGCGCATGAATTGGTGGCACTCGCCAAGGTGAAGGGTTGCCGGTTGCAAGTCGGACACAGCGAACGCTTCAATCCGATCATGCGGCTGATGCGGCCGCACATCCAGCGCCCGGCGTTTATCGAGGGACATCGGCAGAGTAGTTACAGCCCGCGCGGGACGGACGTCGACGTCGTGCTGGATCTCATGATTCATGACCTCGACCTGGTGTTATCCTTCGACCTTGGTCCGGTTGAAGAGGTGCGTGCCTCCGGGGTCGCAGTGCTCTCCCCGACGATCGATATTGCCCAGGCGCGGATTCAGTTCCGCAGCGGCTGTGTCGCGAATCTCACTGCGAGTCGCGTGTCGATGAGCAAGATGCGCCGGTTGCGGTTGTTTCAGCGCGATCAATATCTCTCAATCGATTTCCAAACCCGTCAAGCGGTGATCTTACGGCGCCGCATCCTGTCCGGTGCACCGCCTGAACTGGAAACCGAATCATTTCAGGGGAATGCCGACGAGCCGCTCAAGCTCCAGTTGGAATCCTTTGTCCAGGCCATCCACACGGGGTCGCGGCCCGAGGTCTCCGGTGAGGACGGTGCCGCAGCACTGGATGTGGCGCACCAGATTTTGGCCGCCATTGCGGAGCATGCGAGGCGGGCGGGATGAGCGGGGAGCGCGAGCAACGCGAGACATCCTCATCCGGCGCTGTACGCTTCCTGTTTCACGTTTCACGTTTCACGAGTGACGAATGCCGAACATTCTGATCGTAGCCGGAGAGGCCTCCGGCGATCTTCATGGCGCCAATCTGGCCCGGGCGCTTCGTGAGCTCGATCCCGCCGTCCGGTTAGTCGGCGTCGGCGGGGCTGCTATGAAGTCCGCGGGTGTGCAGCTCGTGGAAGGGTTCGGGCATCTTGATGTGATGGGGATCGTCGGTTTTTCGGCCCTACGCGCGATCATTCGCCGATTTGCCGCCATGCGCCGATTGCTGAGATCTGAGCGCTGGGATGCCGTGGTCTTCATCGACAATCCCGGACTCAATCTGCGCTATGCCTGGTTTGCCAAGGCGGCCGGGCTGCGGGTGATCTATTATATTGCGCCGCAGATCTGGGCCTGGCGGCCGGGCCGCATGAAATATATCCAGCAGCGTGTCGATCAGGTGATGGTGATTCTTCCGTTCGAACCGGAGCTGTATCGTAAGGTCGGCTTGCCTTGTACCTTTGTCGGCCATCCGCTGCTTGATGCCGTCGCCCCGCACTATGATCAGGACAAGCTGCGCAAACAATTCGGGTTGCAGCCGATCGGTCGGGTCATTGCGCTGTTGCCGGGAAGCCGGTCGGCGGAAGTGCGGCTGCATCTTCCGATCCTCCTGGAAGCGGCAGAGCTATTGCTGCGCGACGATCCGCAGACGCAATTTCTCATGGCGCAGGCCTCGACGATTGCCGATGATCTGATCCGGCCGCTGCTCGAAAAGAGCTCGGCGTCGGTGACGGTGATCCCGGAGCAGTCGAGCGAGGTGATGGCGGCCGCCGATCTCATCTGTGTGGCATCGGGGACCGCGACGTTACAGGCGGCGGTCGTCGGGACACCGATGGTGCTGTTCTATCAGGCGCATTCGTGGTTGACCTATCGGCTGGCCCGGTTGCTGATCCGGGTGAAGTGGATCGGACTGGTCAATCTGGTGGCCGGGCGGACGGTGGTCGCGGAATTGATTCAGCATGAAGCCACGGGCGCGAGGGTGTATCATGAAGTCCGTCGGTTGTTAGATGATCGTGCCGCGTATGATGAGATGAAGCGGCGTCTGCAGGCGGTGAAAGCCAGCCTCGGACAACCCGGCGCTTCCCGCAGAGCTGCTCAGGTGGTATTGGACGCATGTCGAGCGTAGAGCGATTTCTTCGATTGCTGAAATATGTCCGGCCCTATCGGGGCCGGTTTATCGCGGCGATCGTCTGCTCCGGTATGGTGGCGGCGTTGTCCGGTGTGTATGCCTGGCTGGTGAAGCCGGTGCTGGATGGGATTTTCATCGAGAAGGATGAATCTCTCTTATTGGTGTTGCCGCTCGCGCTCCTGGCGGTGTCGATTGTCAAAGCTCTCTTCAGCTACGGACAAACCTATCTCATGAACTATGTCGGCAATCGGGTGATCGCCGACATTCGCCAAGCGTTGTTTCTCCATTTAATGCGGTTGCCGGTCGGCTACCACGACGCCAATACGTCGGGCCGGTTGGTCTCTCGCGTGGTCAACGATGTGGGATTGATGGCGAATGCCGTTTCCAATGTCCTGAAAGATGTTTTTCAGCACGCGCTGACGTTTATTGTAATGCTCGGCGTCATCGTCTACCAAAATTGGCAACTGGCGGGATTGTCGATCATCGTCATCCCGCTCGCCGTGGTGACGATGTCCCGCATGGGCCGCCGGCTTCGAGCCTTGGCCACCAGCGGACAGGAGCGGATGGGGGATATGTCCTCGACGGTGCAGGAGACTTTATCCGGGATTCGGATGGTCAAAGCATTCCGTCGCGAAGAGGCGGAGGCCGCCCGATTCGAGCTGAGCAACCGGGCTTTTTTGAGTACGACGCTGAAGGCTAATCAAGTGTGGTCGATTGGATCCTCGCATATGGAAGTGATCGGGGTGGTCGGCGTGGCCGTGATCATCTGGTACGGCGGCTATCTGGTTCTCCATGGAAGCATGACGCCAGGCGCCTTTTTTTCGTTTCTGACGGCGATGTTCATGGCCTATACGCCGATTCGAAAATTGGCTGGTGTGAATAATCTGATTCAGCAAGCCTTGTCTGCCTCGGAGCGGGTATTTGAAGTGTTGGATCTGGCAACAGAGCAGGCGCAGGACCGGGGCACGCTCGTTTGCCAGGGGATCTCCGATCGGATCGAATTGCGCGGGGTGTCTCTCAGCTACAGCGGGCAGACGACGCCGGCCTTGACGGGAGTCGATCTGGCCATTCGTGCCGGCGAAATGGTGGCG
>CAYHNM010000149.1:3666-4851 GCA_964357985.1 uncultured Nitrospira sp.
CAGCGCGTGGCCATTGCCCGGGCGATTTTGCGCGATCCCCCGTTGCTGATTCTGGATGAGGCGACGTCCGCGCTCGACACGGAGTCTGAGCGCATCGTGCAGCTCGCGTTGGCGAATTTGATGAAGAACCGCACGACGGTGGTGATTGCTCATCGGCTCTCGACCGTGCAGAATGCCACCAGGATTGTGGTGCTGGACCGTGGCCGGGTTGCCGAGATCGGCACGCACGAAGAACTCTTGCGGCACAACGGTTTGTATCAGCGGTTGCATGCCATGCAGTTCCAGGATGTGACCAATGTCTAAACGCCGCGTGACAGGTGACATGTGACAGGTGATGAGAGCCCAAAGAAAGCTACTCTGAAGAAACGGTTGGTACAGTGGCTCAAGTTTACGGTACTGCCTCCGCTTGGAGCGCTGGTGATCCGTGGGATCAAGGGAAGTATGCGGCTGGAGCAGCGCGGCTACGAGCCGGTGGATGCGCTGTATCGCGAGAAGCGGTCCATCATCCTGGCGTTTTGGCATGCCCAGCAGTTGATGATTCCGTTCGGGTATCGCGGGCTTGGGTCGCATGTGTTGATCAGTCAGCATGGCGATGGAGAAATCATCGCCCGCATCATTGCCCGGTTCGGCCATGAGGCCGTCCGCGGGTCGAGTACGAGGGGCGGCGCCGGGGCGCTCCGCTCGCTCATTAAGCTGGGTCGATCGGGTAAAGATGTCGTCGTGACTCCGGACGGTCCCAAAGGCCCGCGGCAGGTGGCGAAGTTAGGCGTCATTCAATTGGCGAAGGCTACGGGGCTGCCGATCGTCCCCCTCGGCTTTGCCTGCTCAAAAAAAAACTCTTCTCGAGCTGGGATCGCTTCATGGTGCCGTACCCGTTTTCCCGCGGCGTCTTCCTCTGGGGAGCCCCGATCTGGGTTTCGCGCGAGGCGGATGACGCTGCGCTTGAAACCGCTCGTGTCGAATTGGAATCGACCTTAAACCGGCTGACGGCTGAGGCTGAAGTCGGCGCGACGAGCGAGAAAAGCGAGACTGGCGCGAAAGGTGGGGAGTGCTAGTCGCGCCAGTCCCGCCTGTCGCGCCTCTCTCGCGCTGCAGTGATCTCATGTGGCGACTGCTCTACAATACTCTTCTCATTCTGGCTACGCCGATCATCCTCTGCATTCTGCTCGCCAAGAAACGGTGCCG
>CAYHNM010000150.1:0-4844 GCA_964357985.1 uncultured Nitrospira sp.
CATCCTTCAGCGAGATCTCCAGGCCCTTGTTCAAAAAGGCCAGCTCGCGCAGCCGCTGTGCCAGGATGTCGAAACTGAACTCGAGCGTCTCGAAAATCTGTCCGTCCGGCTTGAAGGTGACTTGGGTGCCGCGCCGCTTGGTCTTCCCGGTCATCTGGAGCGGGGCATCGGGTTTGCCGCGCTGATACCGTTGTCCAAACACCTGGCCGTCCTGCCAGATTTCCAGCTCCAGCCATTCGGAGAGCGCATTGACCACGGAAATGCCGACGCCGTGCAGACCGCCCGAAACGGTGTAGGCGCCCTGCTCGAACTTCCCGCCGGCATGCAGCACCGTCAAGGCCACTTCGGCAGCGGATTTCTTTTGCGTGGAGTGCATGCCGGTCGGAATGCCCCGGCCGTTGTCGACCACAGTGACACTCCCGTCACTGTGAATCGTTACCTCAATGACTTCCCCGAATCCCGCCATGTGTTCGTCGACACTATTATCGACGACTTCGTAGACGAGGTGGTGGAGGCCATCGACGCCCGTGCTGCCGATATACATCGCCGGGCGTTTCCGCACGGCATCGAGACCTTCGAGGACTTTGATCTGGTCGGCGTTGTAACTGTCTGACTTGGGCTTGCTGATTGACTCGTTCGTGGCCATCCGTCTCCTACTCTCTGGTCGAGTTCCGCTGCGGATGCTCAACTTGCTCATCCAGCAAGGCCGCAGGCAAGAAGAAACCGGAGGCGTACCCTCCGGGGTACGTTGAGGATTTCTTCGAGCCGAGAACGACGCTGGGGAGCATGTTCAGCATCCAATTAGATCTTGATCGGCATCACGACACACTTGAACCCAGGATTCTCGGCTTCCTGAATCAAGCAAGGACTGAGCGGCGTCTCCATCTGCAACGAGATGGTTTCGCTATCCATGACGCTGAACACGTCCAGGAGGTACCGGGCGTTGAACCCGGTCTGCAGCGCCTCACCGTCATAGGTCGCCGGCAACTCCTCGGTCGCTTCTCCGTAATCCGGGTTGCTGGAAAACAGAATCATATGGCCCGGCGCAAAGGAGAGCTTCACGGCGTTCGCCTTGTCTTTCGACAAGATGGACACGCGCCGCAACGCGCTTTCCAATTCGAGACGGTTCACGCTGATCTTCTTGCCGCCCTCTTTGGGGATGACCTGCTGATAGTTGGGATAGTTCCCTTCCATCAACCGTGAGGTCATGAGCAGACCGCTTTTCCGGAAGATCATGAGGTTTTTGGTAAACCCGATCAGCGGTTCGCCTTCGCCCCCCTCTTCCAACAGCCGCCGCATTTCCTGCGCCGCTTTCTTCGGGACAATGGCTTTGATCTCCTGCGGAGCGCCCTTGCCGGCTTTGCCTACTTCCTGCTCGGTCACGGCCAGACGATGGCCGTCGGTGCCCACAAGCCGAAGCGAGGTCTTCTTGTCCGTGACGACCAGGGTGACGAGCAGGCCGTTCAGAATATAGCGCGCATCATTGTCCCCTGCGGCAAACAACGTTTTCCGGATCAGTTCCAACAGCCCGGCGCCGGAGAGCGGAATCAAGCCTTCGCGATCGATGACCGGCAGGGCAGGGTATTCGGAACTGGGCAGACCGACGATCTTGAACTGGCTCTTGCCCGCCTGAATCGTCGTCCAATTGTTATCCCCCGACGTCAGCTCGATCTCGCCGGCCTTCAACTCCTTGATGATTTCATACAGCTTGCGCGCCGAGACGGTTACGCCGCCCGGCTGCAGCACCGTGGCCTTATAGAGTCCGCGCATGCCGATCTCCAGGTCCGTCGCGACAATCTCGACGCCGTCCTGCTTGGCTTCCAGCAGAATGTTGGAGAGAATCGGCATGGTGTTCCGTTTTTCCACCACGCCCTGCACCCGCTGGAGACCCGTCAACAGTTCATCGCGCCCGATGCGTACCTTCATAATGTCTTCTCCCTCAACAGGACGACCTCAACCCCGTAAGATCTGTTCCTTCAGTTTTTCCAACGTCGTCTGCATGGCCGGATCCGCGTCCTTCGCCTTCGCCACCTGGCGGCAGGCATGGATAATCGTCGTATGATCCTTCCCGCCGAAATGGCGGCCGATCTCCGGATACGAGGCATCGGTCAGTTCGCGGCAGAGATACATGGCGATCTGCCGGGGATGGACCAGCGTCTTGCTCCGTCGGCGGGACTTCAGCTCGTTGATCTTCACGTGAAACTGGGTACAGACCACATCCTGAATATCTTCCATCGCCACGATTTTCTTCTTGTCCCCGATGAGATCACGCAGGACCGTCTTGGCCATCTCCAGCGTAATCTTCTGCCCCGTGAGCGACGCAAAGGCTCCCAATCGCACCAGGCTGCCTTCGAGTTCGCGAATATTGCTCTTCAGGGTCGTCGAAAGATACTGGATCACGTCTTCGGGAAGCTGGATACCCTCGTCCTCGGACTTTTTCCGCAAGATGGCGATCCGCGTTTCAACATCGGGCGGCTGCAGATCGGCGATGAGCCCCCATTCGAAGCGGGACCGGAGCCGCTCTTCAATATCCGGCATGTCTTTCGGAAACCGGTCGCTCGACAGGACGATCTGCTTGTGTCCCTCATACAACGCGTTGAACGTATGAAAGAACTCTTCCTGCGTCCGCTCCTTGCCGGCCAAAAACTGGATGTCGTCGATCATCAGCATATCGATATGCCGATACCGCTTCCGCAGGTCCATCATCTTGTCATAGCGGATCGAGTTGATGACCTCGTTGGTGAACTGCTCGGTCGTCAGATAGGCGATCCGGAGATCGGTTCGTTCCGCCACATGATTGCCGATCGCGTTCAGCAAGTGCGTCTTTCCAAGGCCCACACCCCCATAGATGAAGAGGGGGTTGTACGCCTTCCCCGGCTGTTCAGCAACTGCCATACAGGCGGCATGCGCGAACTGGTTCCCGGCGCCGACGACAAAATTCTTGAAAATGTACTTCGGGTTGAGCTGAATGCCTCGCCGTGGCTTAGGCTGTGTGACGTTCTTGGCAGCAGTCGCTACGACAGCGTGGTCCTGCGGCTTGGCCGATTTCTGATCAACCGTAAAAGATACGGCGACATCTCCCCCTCCACGAGCAGCCGAGACCGCTTCGGCGAGAAGCGGACCATAGTGGGTCCCCAGCCAATCGCCGAAGAACTTATTCGGAACACCGATATGGGCGGTCGAGTCTTCAATTCGATCCAGGTGCACCGGGGTGAACCAGGTGTCGTACACCTGCTTCGGGACCTTCCCCTGGATGAAGTGAAGCGCCTCTTGCCAAACCGTGTCGATACTCATAACCCTTTAAAATTCCTATACACAGGCTTATACACACCTGTGGACAACCGGATAACCTTCTTCATAATTCCTAGTAAAATGTCATCTGAGAGGAATCGCTGATTACCACGTACCCTCGTATATTGTCGAGGTGGATTTTTCTTATCCACTTCTACACACACCCTATACCACCCAACTCAGCAGGCTCATGCAGAGGAAATCCACAAACTCATCAGACGAGAGCCATTCAATATTTTTCTATCTTTACAACAAGCTGCGGGCTATTCCCACTATTCTTCTGACTACTACGACTCCGACTACTCCTACGAGTTTCTTATCTTGGTAAAGATAATAAGAAGTCAGAGCAGGATAACCTTCGCATGGGCAAACACCAATTCCAAGAGGTCTCGGTCCGTTAAACTGAGGGAAGGTGAATAGTCGTTTGGGCCACCTTTCCGCACATGCTCGGCAAAACTGGTAGAAGAAACGGGCAATCCTTCTTCAAGAAGAACATATCCGGACTCCTGAGGGGTAAAGAGACTGGATTCAACCCCTTCCGACGGCTCACGGAGCATGTACAAACAATCTGGCACAGCGTCCCCCTTACCGTGAAGATCAAAACACGAGGGTTCGATCGACATCTGTCAAAAAATGCCGGATGTATTCAGCTGTCTGATATTGGACAGCAAACTGATTTTGCACCAACGATCGATTCGCATCCGATTGAACGATGAATGGAATCTCAAGATGTTCGATTGACGGGAGATACTTTTCTAGAATTTCCATATCAATCACGTCATCGAGATCTTCTGAAAGCAGACGAACCGCCTCATTAAGAAGCACCACGGTCGTGTCATGGGTTCCCGCCACAAGTCCGAGGGCAATACGCAGCGCTTCCACCGGACGGTGGGTTTGCCGGGGATCTTCTCGAATCACCACGGCTATTTTCTTCGCCATCGCCGGTTAGAGACCTTTAAATCAGGTAAAGGCTAAAAATTGATCACAGGCATCGATAATCCCGGAGAGGACCACCAGCCCGCATAAGGAGATCTTAGAATGGATCCCATCGGTCGGTACACGATGCTGTTGGCATCCATAGGCGCAGGCAAAGAGTTTCACCCCATCGGTTGCCAGTTCTTGATACCGGGCGTCAGCAATGTTCTTGACCCCTTCATCGATGAGGTACAAATACACCTCGGTGTTCCGTTGAAGAGCCGCGCGTGAAAGACGATAGACCGTGTCCACGCTTTTATGGGTCGGAGGGACTGAAAGAAGCAGCCCAATCTTCTTTGAATTCATAGGTAATTCACAGATATTTATATTAATTAATCAACGACTTATAATAATTATCCAGAGGCCGTGAGCCTACGAATTTTTGAAGGGAAAGTCAACCGCAAAAACCGCGCAATTACGCCGTGACAATGCGAGTGAGAAGAGCGGGAATCAGAGAGGAAAGATGTAGATCCTGTTGGTCCTTTGTCTGCATATTTCGGAGGATCGCGGACCCTTTATCCAGTTCATCATCACCGAGAATCAGAGTATAGCGACAGGTAAAACGATCAGCCTGGCGA
>CAYHNM010000151.1:0-4792 GCA_964357985.1 uncultured Nitrospira sp.
ACGCCCAAATACTGTGGGTTACTGTCCCGTCCGTTCCGTGACGATCCGCCGCCTTTGTTTGTTGCCATGGCAGGTCCTTCTCAATAAAGTGCTTATGCCGTTGCAATGCCGGTGATGCGCAGGCTCGTAAAGCCCTGACGATGCCCGCGGGTGCGCCGGTAGTTCTTGCGTCGCTTCTTCTTGAATACGGTGATCGAGCGGGTGCGTCCGTGCCGGACGATTTCCGCTGTGACTTTCGCGCCCTTCACTAGAGGTTGTCCGATGACCACCCCGCCGTCTCCGTGCACGAGCCGGACTTGGTCGAGCTCAATTGTTGATCCCACATCGCCTTCAAGTGTGGCCACCTGCAACAGTGACCCAGACTCGACTCGATACTGTTTCCCGCCTGTTTCAATAATCGCGTACATGTCCTATGTCTCCTCCAAAGCAGAACGGCTCATATAACAGAGGGGTGATCCGAGTGTCAAGCGAATGACCGGGACTTCCCTCAGAACCAGTCCATTGTTGTGACTGGTGCAGGCTCCTTCCTTCCCCCTTTTGGGGGCTAGGAGGGCGTCAGTCATTGGCAGTACTCTGAGACTCTCCCAAACAGCCGTATGACCGGCTATGTATACCAGACTTTTACCTGGCGAGGTGAGCGACATGCCCCAAGCGACACGATTTGTGATTCGAACCTATCATCGTATTCCGGTTCGGTGTCTCCTCTATTACATGGGAGGAGAGTTTCTCGGTAAGGGGACGGTGGTGAATATGTCGCGGAACGGGATGCGTGTTCTGGGTGATCATCAGGTGGTGCCCGGCATGGAGCTCGTCCTGCGTCTCTCACTTCCTGATAAAGACGAGCCCGTGGAGATTCAGCGCGTGGTGGTCCGATGGGTTCGCGGCCTGCTCTTCGGAGCCAAGATTGTGACGCTGGCTCCGGATGGTGAGGAGCGGGTGGGGAGCTTCTTGAGCGCCAGACTGCGCTCTTATTGCGCCTCGTCCTAGCCATCCTTTCCACGGCAGGGTATTCCCCCGAACAAAGTGCACAAGGAGGCTTGGGCTTGCTTGACCCCTATCAAGGCCCAGGCTATAGTTTGCGCTCGTTTTCGCCGCCAGTGGTGATTCGTTTACAGAGGAGTGTTCGTCGATGTTAGAGCCTGTTGACAAGATCTGGATGGACGGCAAGTTGGTTCCGTGGGCTGAGGCCAACGTCCATATTCTGACGCATTCCCTGCACTATGGGTTGGCCGCATTCGAGGGAATTCGTTGCTACAAGGGTAAATCGGGGTCTGCGATCTTCCGGCTTCAGGAGCATGTCGACCGGCTGTTTGATTCTGCGCATATCGGGATGATGGAGATGCCGTACGATCGCAAGCAGATTGCCGAGGCGATTGTGGAGACGGTACGGGCGAACCGTTTGGATGCTTGCTACATTCGGCCCTTGGTCTATATCGGCTATGGGGCGATGGGCGTGCATCCCGGCAATAATCCGATCAGGGTGGCGGTGGCCGCCTGGCGCTGGGGATCCTACCTCGGTGACGAGGCTTTGGCCAACGGGATGCGTGCGCGGGTGTCGTCCTTCACGCGGCATCATGTCAACGTGTCGATGACGCGGGGGAAAATCTCCGGGTATTACGTCAACTCGATTCTTGCCAAGCGCGAGGCCAAAGTGGATGGGTACGATGAAGCCATCATGCTCGATCCTGAGGGCTATGTGGCCGAAGGCACGGGTGAGAATATTTTCATCGTGCGTCGCGGGAAAATCAAAACCACGCCCTTGACGTCCATTCTAGAAGGCATTACGCGAAACTCTATTATCGACATGGCGCGCGAACGCAATATTCCTGTGACGGAAGAGCGGTTTACCCGCGACGAAATGTATCTGGCAGACGAAGTCTTTGTGACCGGCACAGCGGCCGAGCTGACGCCGGTGCGGGAAATCGACAATCGACGAATCGGAACGGGCAAGCCCGGCCCAATCACTCTCGCGTTGCAGAAAGCCTTCTTTGCCATCGTTCGCGGGGAAGATCCTGCGCACGAGTCCTGGATTACCCGCATCTGACAATTCTGTCGAGTCCTGTAATGGCACAGTCGATAGCCCGACCTGTTGGACTTATCTCAAAAGTGATCTGCCGCAGAGTCTCTGTATGAGGACAACGTAGTGAGGCCCGCCTGCGAGTCTTCGCAGGCGGGCCTCACTATATCGACTGAACGTAATAATTATCTAAAGACGGTGGATTAGTGCGTAGCTGCCGGAGCATCTCCCGCCGGGTGCGATTCTGTCGTGGGGGCCGGAGGAGCGGCAGGGGCGGACGATGTTTCCTTGGGCTTGAGATCGATCACGGTTGACGCAAAGTTCCGCTGCTTGGCGAGAATGGCCAGGCTGAACGATGTCAGCATGAACACGGCGGCCACGCCGACGGTCAGTTTGCTCAAGAAGTTTGCAGGGCCGCGGCTTCCGAAGACGGTCTGACTCGAGCCGCCGAAGGACGCGCCGATTTCCGCTCCCTTTCCCGATTGCAGCAGAATTGCGCCGATCATCAGGAAACAGACAAACACATGAAGAATGACTACCAGCGTATACAACATGCTTAATGCCCCGTTCGTTTTTGTGCGAGAGTAGTGATACTAGCAAAGGACTCGACCTGGAGGCAAGCCCCACCGACCAATGCTCCGTCGATTTCATCGGATGCGAGAAAACTGGTCACATTTTGCGGTGTGACGCTTCCGCCATAAAGAATTCTGGTCCCCTGTGCAGTAGCAGAAGACCATTCCTGCTGCAAAAATCGTCTGATGGTCTGATGGGTCAGGATTGCCTGTTCCGGTGATGCGGCTTTGCCCGTTCCAATAGCCCAGACTGGCTCATAGGCGATTGTCAGCATCGCCAGTTGTGTCGCATTAAACCCTGCCAAACTTTCCTTGAGCTGTCCGGTGATGATCTCTGTCGTGCGTCCCGCTTCGCGTTCATCTAGAGACTCGCCGACGCACAGAATCGGCTGCAGCCGATGCCGGAAGGCTGCGGCGAGTTTTTTCTGTATGACGTTGTCCCGTTCACCGAAGAGGGCGCGCCGCTCAGAATGTCCGAGAATGACGTATTGGCAGCCCAGATTTTTCAGCATTGGCGCGGAGACTTCGCCGGTATAGGCGCCGTGGTCTTCCCAATGCAGATTCTGGCCGGCCAGACCGATGGAAGAGCCGCCGCCAAGCGCGTGGCGAACGGAGTCCAGCGCGGTAAAGGGTGGGGCGATGACGATTTCGACGGCCGGTGAGGGGAGCGTTCTTTGAACCAGCTCACGGACAAATGTTGCCGCCTCGGAGGCAGTCTTGTTCATTTTCCAATTGCCGGCGATCAGGGGTATGCGCACAGTGTCCTTTGGTCTGGCTTGCCGTGAGAGCGGATTCGGATGGCTAGACCGCTCGATCTGGCAGCGCAACCAGGCCGGGGAGTTGTTTGCCTTCCAAAAGTTCGAGGGCCGCACCACCACCGGTTGAAATGAAGGAGATGCTGTCCGATTCTCCTGCGCGGTGAACGGCCATGGCGGTTTCACCGCCACCGACGATCGTCAGTGCGTAGGCGTTGCCGACTGCGTGGGCGACCGACAGCGTTCCGCGGGCGAAGGCATCGATTTCAAACATTCCCATCGGACCGTTCCAGAGAATCGTTTTGGCATCCTGCAGGGCCTCGCTGAACAACTTCACAGAGGCAGGACCGATATCCAGACCATACCAGCCTTTGGGGATTTCCTGCACGGGAACAATCTTTGTTTCAGCGCCGGGCTCACGGCTGGCAGCGACGACGCAATCGACGGGCAGATAGAATTTTACGCCCCGGGAGAGGGCATGGTCTTCAATGCCGCGGGCAAAGTCGAGCATGTCCTTTTCAACGAGGGAGTTGCCGATTTCCAGGCCTTTGGCTTTCAAGAAGGTGAAGGCCATACCGCCGCCGATAATGACCTTGTCGACGCGCTTCCCCAGGTTTTCGATCACACCGATTTTCCCGGACACCTTGGCGCCGCCGAGGATGGCGACGAACGGGCGTACCGGATTTGCCACGGCGCCTTCCAGGTACTCGATTTCTTTCTTGAGGAGCGCGCCGGCGGCCGAGGTCTTGATGAATTTGGTGATGCCGACGGTTGAGGCGTGGGCCCGGTGAGCGGCTCCGAAGGCGTCGTTCACGAAGACATCGCCCAGCGCCGCGAGCGCTTTTGCGAAGGCGTCATCGTTCTGTTCTTCACCCGGGTGAAACCGAAGATTCTCCAGCAGCATGACGTCGCCAGGATTCATTTTGGCGACCAGCTTTTCGACGGCGGGACCGATACAGTCCGGTGCGAAAATCACTTCTTTGCCGAGCAGCCGGCTCAGTCTCTTCGCCACCGGGGCCAAACTATACTTCGGGTCAAAGGCTCCCTTGGGGCGTCCCAGGTGCGAGCAGAGAATGACCATGGCGCCTTCGTCGACGACGCGGTTGATCGTCGGGAGTGTCGAACGGATGCGGGTGTCATCGGTGATTTGGAGCGACTCGTCGAGGGGGACGTTAAAGTCCGCACGGATGATGACGCGCTTCCCACGAAGCTTGACGTCGTCGATGGTTTGCTTTCGCAAATTCATGAGAGCTCCTTTACAGGCCTCCGCGGCAGGTCGCGCTCAGACGTGCATCCCGCGTGAACGCCGAATCGACCGTTGGCTACTTTCCCTTGGCCCGTTCCGCCGTCACCTTGATCAAGTCCCGCACGCGGCAGGAATAGCCCCACTCGTTGTCGTACCAGGCGGTGACCTTGACCATCCGCTTGTCGATCACATTGGTGAGCGG
>CAYHNM010000152.1:0-4771 GCA_964357985.1 uncultured Nitrospira sp.
CGCCCGGCACAGGCTGTGCCGAACCCTGCACGATTCGTTGAAGGGAACTTAGCGACGCGGAGGAGCGCGGGAAGGATCGAACGAAGAAGGCTCAACGGACAGCAGAATCGATTCAGCGGGATGCTCGACTAATCGAACCAACTCACCGGCGACCAGAATCGGCGCGCCGTCATCCAACGATCCAGCCGTATGGTGCTGAACCCACTGGCAGAGGTCGGTATCGGAGTGCTCGTGGCCGTCGTGATCGGCCGCCGCCAGCTCGTGGTGTACATCCTGCGCAACGGCAAACGGGGCCAGTCCGAGCAGAATAACGAGCAGCGCCAGGGAGAGACACCGGCGGAGCAGAGAGTGCGAATGGGGCGAACGGAACATCATCATAGAACCTAGGGATATCCGAGATGCTCGTCACGAAAAGCACAGAAAACCCACGCCAAGCTATCGACAGCCCCCCGGTCTTGTCAAGCCATATGGACTTTTCCTTGTATTTTCGCATATCCTAACGAATCCCAAATCGATCCCGTGCAACTAACCTGAGTGGAAAAGGCCGCGATCCACTCGCGGACAGGTACCATGAACAGACCCATCGACAACCAACATGTCTTAGAAATCAACGCGCTCCCGTCCCCGCGCGCCATCAAAACGAAGCTTCCCATCACGGATGAGGCCGCGGCTCTCGTCGTCGAAACGCGTGATGCCATCCGTCGGATTCTCCATGGCCAGGATCGCGACAGACTGCTCGTCATCGTCGGTCCCTGCTCCATTCATGACCCCGAAGCCGCCTACGAATATGCCGCCAAGCTCAAGCCGGTGGCCGAAGCCCTGCGCGACCGCCTGCTGATCGTCATGCGCACCTACTTTGAAAAACCCCGCACGACCGTCGGCTGGAAGGGCCTCATCAACGACCCCCATCTGGACGGCACCTGCGATATCGCCACCGGCATGGAACTGGCCCGTACCATCCTCTTGAAGATCAATCAATCCGGCATGCCTTGCGCCACCGAGCTGCTCGATCCGATCAGCCCGCAATATATCGCCGACCTGATCAGCTGGAGCGCCATCGGCGCCCGCACCACCGAGAGCCAGACCCATCGCGAACTGGCGAGCGGCGTGTCGATGCCGGTCGGATTCAAGAACGGCACCGAAGGTAGTCTGCAAGTCGCTGTGAACGCCATGACCTCGGCCCGCACACCGCATCACTTCGTCGGCATCAACGCCGAGGGACAGACCTCGATCATCCGGACCGCCGGCAACCCTGACCGGCACATCGTCCTCCGCGGCGGCGGCGGCAAAACCAATTATGAGGCGGAGCACGTGGCCAAAGCCGAAGCGGCTGTCGCCGGCGAAGGGATCGCCCGCTCGATCATGATCGACTGCTCGCACGACAACTCCAACAAAGACCATAAACGCCAGAGCCTCGTCGCCCACGACGTGCTCCGCCAGTTCCGTGAAGGCCGTCACTCCATCATGGGATTGATGCTCGAAAGCAATCTCAATCCCGGCAAACAGTCCTGGAAGCAGGGCGTCACGCTCGCACACGGTGTCTCCATCACCGATGCCTGCCTTGGCTGGGACGAAACCGCCGCGCTCCTGAACGAGCTGGCCGACACGATCATCACCAAACCTGCGTAGCAAGACTTCAGTCTTCAGCCTGATCCCCTCCACTAGCAGGTTGCAAAAGACGTTGGTGCGCGCGACGAAACATATGCGAGGATATTTCGTACAGTATTGAAGCCACAATAACCACAGGATGCTCAAAACGGCCACGGTTCTTACCCGCCCAACCCCGGCGCGCCGAGACGCGCCGTTCCGCGGGCAAGGCCGAGAACGAAGCTGGCGGCATTTTTCAGCATCCTGCCAGAAACCCGCATGCTCATCGACACACACACACACCTCGACGACGCCCGATACAACGATGACCGCGATGCGATGATCACGCGAGCGCGCGAAGCCGGCGTGGATAATTTCATCACGATCGGCTGCGACCTTGCCACGAGTCAATCTGCGGTTGCTCTTGCCGATCAGCACGATTTCGTCTATGCCTCGATCGGCGTGCACCCGCATGAGGTAAAGCACATTCAAGACACCTGGTACGACGAGTTCCGCCGGCTGGCCAAGAATAGAAAAGTCGTGGCCTATGGCGAGATCGGGTTGGACTACCACTACAACCACTCGTCGCCGAAAGAACAGCGCGACCGGTTTCGTGAACAAATTCAGCTCGCGCACGAACTCCGGCTCCCCGTGATCATTCACACACGAGAGGCTGACGCGGATACGGTGGCGATTTTACAGGAAGAGAAAGCGGCAGAGGTCGGCGGGGTGTTTCACTGCTTTTCCGGAGATGCGGCACTGGCAAAGGATGCGTTGGATCTGGGGTTCTACCTGTCGTTCTCCGGCATTCTGACATTCCCAAGCGCTACGGCGCTAAGGGATATCGCGAAGACCGTTCCTTTGGAACGACTCTTGATCGAAACCGACTGTCCCTATCTGACGCCGGTCCCACATCGCGGGAAACGCAATGAACCGGCCTATGTCGCGCATGTCGCGCAACAGCTGGCGACCATTCGCATTGATGAAGTCGGCATGTCGCCCGAGAAGATCGCCCTTGCCACTACCCGCAACGCCAAACGTCTATTCAGAATCGCTTGAGCTGACGGTTCCGTTCCCGGACCGCCTTCGGCAGCTTCCTTGGATTGCCCTTCTTCTCCGGTCCCCGGCGAGGCCGCTCGTCCTCCCCTGAATCCAGTTCCTTCCCCTGGATCGGACCTGATGACAGTCCGCTCGCGGCCAATTTGCTCATGAACAACTGCGCGGTCATCACCGTCGCGCCATGTGCCCTGGCGGTGGCCACGATCTCATGATCTGAGCTCACCACGGCGCAATCCGATCCATACTCGCGCGCAAGCCGCTGGATGACCTGATCGGCCTTCTCGCCCCGCCGTGAGAAGATCACCTGAACGCCGGCCCGATGCTCGCGATGTTCAACAGGATACCCCTGTTGCCAGCCGTCGAACACGACGGTCAGCGGATGGCCTTTACGATGCCGATAGCCGGCCAGATCGTGCAACAACGACTCCCGAGCCATCTCCGACTTCGCTGCGGACAGAGCCCCAAGCAGGTTATAGCCATCGATGATAAGATGGGTTGCCATAGCGATCACGCTACCGGTCGGCTTTCCTCTCTGTCAATGCCGGAGTGGAACAGGCGCAAGTGCTTGACAACTGATGGAACATCTGAGAAAAGTTTTTATCCCCTACAATTGATATAGGCACATGCGATTACGATCTTGGCAGGCTTTCTCATTCCCCCTCTCCATCGTATCCCTGTGCCTGCTCGGACTCACAGTCGTCCACCTGACCGCAGGATTCGACAGTGCGCTTGCCGCCGCTTCTGACTCCCGCTCTCATCGCCCCCACAAGAGCAAGGCTAAAGGCACTCCCGCCTCGATGATGCCGGCCACAGTGCAGAATTTTCGCGTGTTCTCCACCCCTGAGCGAACCAGGCTCGTGCTCGATCTGGATCGACACACGAAGGTGACCGAACTCAAGTCGGCGGACTCGGATGAGGTGGTGATTTGGCTGCCCCATGCGAGTATGAGCCGGTCGGCCAGAAACAGACTCGATCGCGGGATCATTCCGGCCCCGTTTCAGATTTCGCAGACCACCGCCGGAGCCGTCACCGTTGCTTTGCCGACGCATGCCATCCGCCGCTATAAACAATTCTCCCTTGAGAATCCTGCGCGGCTGGTGGTGGACGTGATCCCGGGCATTGCCGTTCCAGACGCCCCCGCATCGAATCAGACTCCACCATCCGCAACCACATTCGAGCCGCCGCAGCCGACGATTCCCCAGGCGAAGTCATTCAAGACCATCGTGCTCGATCCCGGTCACGGCGGGAAAGATCCCGGTGCGCGAGGCCTGCGAGGCACGGAGGAAAAAGACATTACCCTGAGAGTCGCGTTGCGGCTGCGTGATCTGCTCAGTAAACAGCCGGGCGTGCGGGTGTTGATGACACGCGACCAGGATGTCTTCGTCGAACTCGAAGAGCGGGCGAAGTTCGCCAACCGTCATGAGGCCGACCTCTTCGTCTCCATCCACGTCAATTCTCATCCCTCCCGATCCGTCAAGGGCATCGAGATTTACCACTTCGGAGAAGCGAAAGATCAGCGGGCCCTGGAAGTTGCCGCCCGCGAAAACGGCACTCCCTTGAGCAGCACCGGCGTAGGCTGGGAATACCTGGTGGCGGACTTGCTCACGGCAAAAAAGATTGAAGAATCGCTCGAGCTGGCCTGGACCACCAAGGAATCTCTGGTGACCCACATGAACGGCCACTATAGCGTCACCGACCACGGCGTGAAAACCGCGCCGTTTTATGTCCTCCGCTATACCAGCATGCCCAGCATCCTGGCGGAAATCGCCTATATCTCCAATCCGTCCGAAGAAGACTTGCTGCGCAAGAATGCGTTCATCCGCGATGTCGCCGACTCCCTGCTGAGCGGCGTGAAGTCATTCCTGGCCACCGGCAAGCCGACGGCGCGGTAAGACACTACACTCCCGGCACACTATGCCGACTATCAAACTCACGCTCGAATATGAGGGAACGCAATACGCCGGCTGGCAGCGTCAACTCAATCAACCCACGATTCAAGAGGCCGTCGAAACCGCGATCAAGAGCGTGACGCAACAGACGATTTCCGTCGTCGCTGCCGGGCGCACCGATGCCGGCGTACACGCGCTGGGACAAGTCGTCAGCTTTCGCATCGATCGGGACATGA
>CAYHNM010000153.1:0-2938 GCA_964357985.1 uncultured Nitrospira sp.
GGCGGCGTCCTCGAATTCACCCTGTTGCGTGACATACCGGGCATTGGGGAAAGTGGGTCTGATCGTCTCGTCCGCCTCTCTCATGGTATTGCCACCCGCATGGTCAAAATGCAGATGAGTGTTGATGACCATGTGGATGTCTTCCCGACCGAGCCCCAGGCGCTTCAAGGAGTCCAGCAGGGTCGGAGTCCTGTCGACCGCGAACATGCGCTGAAACTTGGCGTCTTCCTTCGAGCCTAATCCCGTGTCCACCAGGATGTTCTTTCCATGCGCCCGGATCAGCAAGCAGGTCAGACTCAGCGGGACGCGGTTCAACTCATCGGCGGCGCAACATTTTTCCCACAACACTTTTGGCACAACCCCGAACATGGCACCGCCGTCGAGCCGGAACCGGCCGTCGGTCACTGGATAGATTTCAAACGCTCCGAGTTTCACTTTTCTCTCCCTCTCGGCGGCGGGGACCAGGATGCCGCCATCACAACACCACCGGCTCCCGATACGTTCCAAACACTTCCGTAAGCGCCGCGCAAATCTCGCCCAGCGTCGCCTTGGCCTTCACCGCCTCAATGAGGTACGGCATGACGTTTTCACCGCAGACGACCGCTTTTTGCAATTCCTCGACAGCGCCGGCCATCTTGAAGGGATCGCGCGACTTCCGCAGATCCGCCAGACGCGCCACCTGTTCGTGCTCCACTTCAGGCCCGACCTTGAGAGTCGGGATCGGGCGTTCCTCCCGCTCCACATACTCGTTGATCCCGACGACAACCCGCTCCTTCCGCTCCACTTCGCGCTGATACCGCTGCGAGGCATCGAGGATTTCCCGTTGCGGAAAGCCCCGCTCGATCGCCTTCACCATGCCGCCCATCGCATCCAGTTGACGGAAATAGTCGAGCGCCCCTTCCTCCAGGCGGTTCGTCAAGGCCTCGACGTAGTACGACCCGCCCAAGGGGTCCACGCTGTTGGCGACCTCACTCTCCTGCGCAATGATCTGCTGCGTCCGCAGCGCGAGCTTCACCGCCTCCTCTGTCGGCAAGGCCAGGGTTTCATCCATCGAATTGGTATGGAGGGATTGCGTCCCGCCCAGCACGGCTGCGAGCGCTTGCATCGCGGTGCGGACCACGTTGTTCATCGGCTGCTGCGCAGTCAGTGAACAGCCGGCGGTCTGGGCATGACAACGGAGCTGGAGAGCCCGCGGGTCTCGAGGGGCGTACCGGCGCGCCATTTCGCGGGCCCAGAGTCGGCGGGCCGCCCGGAACTTGGCGATCTCTTCAAAGAAATCGTTGTGGACGTTGAAAAAGAACGACAGCTGCGGGGCGAAGCTGTCTACGGTGAGGCCGGCTTTCACGGCGGCCTCGACATAGGTCAAGCCGTTGTACAGCGTGAACGCCAATTCCTGAACGGCCGTCGAGCCGGCTTCTCTGATGTGATACCCGCTGATGCTGACCGGATGCCATTTGGGAACCTGCATGGCGCAGAAGGCGATGGTGTCGGTGATGAGGCGCAACGAGGGCTCCGGCGGAAACAGCCATTCCTTTTGAGCGATGTATTCCTTCAGAATGTCGTTCTGCAATGTGCCGCCCAGGCTCCCGACGGAGAGACCGCGCTTCTCCGCGACTGCCAGGTACATGGCGAAGATCACGGCGGCCGGCCCGTTGATCGTCATCGACGTCGTGACCTGGTCGAGCGGAATGCCGTCGAACAGCCGTTCCATATCGGCCAATGACGAGATCGCGACCCCGCAATGACCGACCTCGCCGTGCGCGCGGACGTCGTCCGCGTCGATCCCCATCAACGTCGGCAGGTCGAATGCGACACTCAGGCCGTTCTGCCCATGCTGAAGGAGGTAGGTGAAGCGGTGATTGGTATCGTCGGCGGACCCGAAGCCGGCGAATTGGCGCATGGTCCACAGGCGGCTCCGATACATGGTGGGGTAAACGCCGCGTGTATAGGGAAATTCGCCCGGCAGGCCGAGATCCTGCTCGGGTACCCAACCCTTCAGATCGTCGCGCGAGTAGACGCGATTGATGTCGAGCCCCGAGAGGGAAGTGAACCGAGGTTTGCGTTCATCCATGATGCGTCGCCTCCTGGATCACCGAGCATCACTAGCGATCGGTCCTCATCCGCTTCTCGGTCCTGACGGCTGACCGCTGGTTACAGCAGTGTCGTACAGATAGAACCCGTGGTTGGTTTTGCGCCCCAGCCACCCGGCTTCGACGTAACGACGGAGGAGAGGACAGGGGCGAAACTTCGGATCGCCCAGGTCCCGGTAGAGGACCTCGCAGATGGCGAGCACGGTGTCCAACCCGATCCGGTCGGCAAGCGCCAGCGGCCCCACCGGATGATTCGTCCCCGTCGTCATGGCCAGGTCGATGTCTTCGGTTGTCGCCACCCCTTCTTCCAATGCAAAGATGGCTTCATTAATCATTGGAATCAGGACCCGGTTCACAATAAATCCCGGCACGTCCCTGGCTACCACGGGAATTTTCCCGAGCCGCGTGGCCAGCTCACGCGCCAGATTCAATGTGCGTTCGGAAGTTTCGAGGCCACGGACGACTTCCACGAGTCGCATGACAGGGGCAGGATTCATGAAGTGCAGGCCGACGACTCGATCGGGCCGACCAGAAGCAGCCCCCAGCTTGGTGATGGAAATCGACGAGGTATTGCTGGCGAGAACCGTCTGCGGCCCGCAGACCCGGTTCAACTCGGCAAACAGTTCCTGCTTCAGGGCGAGGTCTTCCGGAATCGCCTCGATGACAAGCTGCACCTCGCGCAACCGGTCAAGCTGAACCATCGGACGAATAAGCGCCAGCACAGCCCCTGCTTGATGATCGGTGAGGCTGCCCCGTTCCACCACTCGTTCCAGGCCGGCCTGAATCCTGGCGAGGGCCTCGGTCAACGGCGGTTCGGCGACATCGACGAGCAAGACATGATAGCCGGC
>CAYHNM010000153.1:3038-4758 GCA_964357985.1 uncultured Nitrospira sp.
TCCACGATCATTGCCAGCGCCTCTCCGCCCCCGATACAGAGGCTGGCCAACCCTCGCCTTGCGCCGCGGGCTTCCATCGCGTAGAGCAGGGTCGTGAGAATGCGCGCCCCGGTGGCGCCGATCGGATGGCCCAGCGCGACCGCCCCGCCGTTGACGTTGACTCTCTTGTGGTCAAGCCCCAATTCCCGGTTGATCGCGAGAGAGACCGCCGAGAAGGCTTCATTAATCTCGAACAGATCGATGTCGCCGATGGAGAGGCCGGTCTTTTTGAGCACAAGCTTGATTGCCTCGACCGGCGCGATCGTAAACCATTCAGGCGCCAGCGCCGCTCCGGCATAGCCGACGATACGCGCCATCGGCGCGAGCCCGCGATGCGCAGCTTCCTCTTCAGCCATCACAACCACCGCTGCCGCTCCGTCGTTGCAAGAGGGAGAATTGCCCACGGTGAGAACGCCGTCTTCCTGGAACACCGGCTTGAGTTCGCGCAGCTTGCTCAGATCGACCCGGTTCGGCTCCTCATCGTCCGTGACGCTCAAGGATGCGGCCTTCCGTTGCGGGACGTCAACCGGCACGATTTCCCGCTTGAAGGTACCAGTCGTCACGGCTTCCCTGGCACGGCGGTAACTTTCCAACGCGAAGTCATCCAGCTCACTCCTGGTGAGCCGGTACTTGGCGGCACAGAGCTCGCCGCCGTTGCCCATGTGAAACTTGTTATAGACATCCCACAGACCGTCTTTGACCAAACTATCCACCAGCTCCGCATGGCCCAGCCGATACCCCTGCCGCGCCTTCTCCAATAAGTACGGCGCACGGGTCATGTTCTCCATACCGCCCGCCACCACAACCTTCGCCTCACCGACTGCAATGGCCTGCGCAGCCATGATCACGGTCTTCAGACTCGACCCGCACACTTTGTTGACCGTCGTCGCACCGACCGAGTGGGGAATTCCGGCTCCAATCGAGGCTTGTCTGGCCGGCGCCTGCCCGAGCCCGGCGCTGAGGACGCAGCCCATGGACACATCATCAACCTGATCGGGCGGATGATTGATGCGCCCGAGGGCCTCAGCGATGACGATGCTACCCAGCTTAGTCGCAGGCACAGAGCTGAACTGCCCGTTGAAACTCCCCATCGGGGTTCGTACGGCGCTGACGATGACTGCTGGCTCTATCTTCTTCACAGGATGTGCTCCCACTGACTTTGTTCCAGATAGCTCTTGACCTTCGCCATGAACTGATCCGCCGTCGCCCCGTCGATGACTCGGTGGTCAAACGACAGACTGAGATAGCCCATCGGACGGATCGCAATCGCGTCACTGATGACCACGGCTCGCTTCTGAATCGCGCCGACGCCGAGAATCGCAATCTGCGGTTGATGGATGATCGGCGTGCTGAACAGGCTGCCGAACCCTCCGTGGTTCGTGATCGTGAACGTCCCTCCTTGGACCTCCTCAGGACTCAGTTTTTTCGACCTGGCCCGCTCAGCCAGATCCGCGATGTCTTTGGCTAATTGCCTCAATCCCTGGCGATCGGCATGTCGCACCACCGGCACCAGCAATCCATCCTCCAACGCTGTGGCGATCCCGACATGAATGTCTTTCTTGACGATGATGCCTTGTTCACCCCACGCCGAGTTCATCACCGGCACCTCTCGAATGGCACGGGTCACAGCACGGATCACAAAGGGCAGATAGGTCAGGTTCCGGCCTTCCCGGAATTTGGC
>CAYHNM010000154.1:0-4752 GCA_964357985.1 uncultured Nitrospira sp.
CCAAACACAAAGACCCGTTTAATTTTGAGCGATTTCTTCCTGAGCACAACCTGGACTCTGGGATTCCGCATATACGGAATGACCTGCTCCTGAATCCTCCCCTCGGCCTGCTGAGCCGTCAACCCGCTCACCGTCACTTCCAAGAAAGATGCTCCAATCAGTCCATTCTCCCGAACGACACTCGTAAATTTCTCTTCTCCCGCCCCGCGGCGAATGACGATGTCGAGCGTGTCACCAGGCTCAATCGGCGTCTCCGCCGTCGGCACAGCTTCATCCGCGTAGACATCGCCCTTCGGCATCGGAGGCAACGGTTGCGCCGCAGGACTAATGGCTGAAGGCGGCAGAGATGATTGTCCAGGATTACGGCAACCCGGCAATACCTGAAGTCCTACCGCAAGGGCGAGAAGACTCCACCCTATCGATGTCTGCATGCGAATGCTCATAGCCCCTCCTGATTCCTCCTACGCGGCGCGCGTCTCGGGCAAGACTTCGACGATATGCATGGATGTTTCCCGACAGAGATCCACTGCCGCTGCGTCCCCATGCGTCTGCCCTTCACGATTGCGATGAACGAGCAAGACCGGCCTGAGGGGATAGCGGGAATTCACCTTCGACACGACCCCGATATGACCGTCGTTCAATCGCACCGATGTCCCGATCGGATAGAGCGAGAGCTGATCCACCAACGTCTTGATGAGACGGGGCTGGAAGGCCTGCTTGTACTGGACCAACAACGAGCGCAGCGCCTGATGCGGAGCAACCCGCGCGTGATAGGGCCGCGGACTAATCATGGCGTCGAGCACATCGGCCAGTCCGATGATTTGCGCAACTTCGGCAATCGCTCCACCCTTCAACCGACAGGGATAGCCACTGCCATCCCATCGTTCATGCTCTTGAGCGATCGCGGTAGCCAGCCAGTGAAAAGACTCGCCCATCTCGGCCACCACACGTCGCCCTTGCTCGGGATGCGCATGAATGCCAGACCACTCATCCGCATTCAGCGAACCGGACTTCTCAACGATCTCTTGAGGGACCAGCCACATGCCAAGATCGTGCAGTAACCCAGCCATAGCCAGACGTTCCAGTGCGGCGGAGTCATAGTTGAGGCCCTGGCCGATCTTCACGCTGAGAATAGCAACATGAATGGCGTTCGAGACCTGATAGGCCTCCACATCTTCTCTCATCATGCGTAGAATCAGATCATCGCTCGTTGCGAGCATCGTGACGAGATCTTCCGCCAATCGGTGACACCGGTCGAACGTCAGCCCACGGTTCGCACGAACAGCCTCTCCGATCGCAGCCATTTCCTTGCGTGCAACCCCATACCAGGCGCCATGAGCATCTGCTCCCCTGAGTGACGACACGTTCTCCCCAAAAGAATTCTCCGGGTCGGATAGCGGGCTTGGTAGGGCCAGCCGTTGCCCAGCAGCAGCCTCGCGAGGGTCTGGGAATTGATCTCGGACTAAATCTGAGAGCCGCATCGACGTTCCTCGTAAGCGTGACAGGCTAAGACGATTTACCCGATGGCCGTCGACTATTGCCCACCAGCTTCAATTCTGGCTTTTTCAACTCACGTTCTAACATCGCCCGAATAAACCCACTGGTCGTATAGCCTTGCGATTTCAAGGCATCCAGTTGTTCCTTCAGCTCAAGCGGCAGTTGGATGACAATACGAACAAGATTAGCCATGATGGTCATACTCCTCAGGTCATAGATTCCCAGAGCATGAGATGTGTGCACATGCTATGCCTTGCTAGCATTGTGGCAATACTGAGTAAACTCGCGGACTTGTGATGGGATACCCCAGCATTGTGGACAAGAATGGACATAAACAATCATTCGTACGCCATCAATGTACGAAATTGACTAAGACCTAATCGGAGTTGAAGTGGAGTGACTGCGTAGGTGGAATTTCTTATTTTTTTAGAATTCACGCGCCTGCATCCACACTCGATGCCAGTTGCGCCACTCACAAATCCAGAGGCACTCTTGCAGTATCACTGGTTGCAAAACCATATCGCGCGTTCTTCGTACCTGCATGTCAGATGTGGAGAGCCGGCCTGTCACGATGATCGCCCCATCCCGATCCGTTCTGGCCACTTCACTCCCGATGGCTGAATAGGCCTCAACCACGTCAGGAACAGGATGTCCGTAAGAATTATGCCGCCCGACCGAGAATACCGCGTAGCGAGGTCGAACCAATGCAATCCAGCCACGATCCAACGAACTGCGCGCTCCGTGATGGGGAACTTTGAGCACAGTCACCGGGTCTTGGCCCATGGCCGCCAGACGGTGAAGCCCGTCTGCCTCAATATCAGCGGCAAACAAAATGCTCTGATGACCACAGATCAACTGCACGACGACGGACACATTATTGAGAAATGTCCCGCTGATCCCGTGGATGGGCACGGCGCCGTTCTGGGTCCCGATCGGATTGAGCACCGTGAGCCGACAGGACTCTCCCCGAACAACTTCCTCTCCGCGCGTCGCGACATGGTCTTGCACGTTTCGCTCTGCCACGGCCTCGCGCAATTCTTTGAAAAGCGGCTCGGATCGCTCAATGCCCGTATGCCAGAACTCCCCTACTTCAAGGTGACGAATCATCCAGGGAAGCCCACCGACATGATCCTGTTGCGGATGTGTGGCAATGATATGGTCCAGCCGGCGAATCCCCTGATTCAAAAGAAAAGGCGCAATGACACCACGCCCCATATCGAACCGCTCATACTTTCTCCCACCATCGATCAACACCGTTTTCCCATCAGGAAGTTGAAGCAACGCACTGTCTCCCTGTCCGACATCGAGAAAGGTGACCCGCCAACGATCACCGTCTGAGATCGGAATTCCAGACAAGATCCATCCACCCAGCGCCGTCCCGACGAGCACACTCCCAATGGCCCGGTGATACCGAAGCCGTATGGCACCAACGACAAGGGGCACGCCTAGATAAAACGCTGCCATACCCCAAAGAGGAGGAGCAGGCACACGCCAGTCGCTCCCTGGGAGCGTCGCACACCAGTGCAGCGCATGCACCATCCACTCCAGTAACCGTTCTTGGATAAGCGCAAGCGGGATGTCTCCGGCAACATTCACAAGCGTCACACATGCGGACAGCAGACCGAAAGGGACAAGGATCATTCCCGTAAAGGGAACGGCGACCAGATTGGTCACCAGGCCAAGCCATGGCACCTGATTGAAATACCAGGCCACCAGCGGAGTCGTCACCAGCGTCACCGCTGCCCCCAGGACAACCGCCTCTCGAACATGACGGCCCCAGACTTCCCGCTTTGTGCCGGCTTGCTCGTCAGGACTATCCTGGCAAGACGGAGAAACCACGACCCAGATGATTGCCAGCACTGATAGAAACGACAGTTGAAACGAAATATCTCCGATCGCACGTGGATCGTGCAGAAGAATCACGAACGCCGCCCCGGCCAGGGCATGCAGAAGATGGCGTTCCGAACCGATCCAAATAGTAGCCAGCCCCAGGCAAATCATGATCCAGGCCCGCATGGTCGCGAGTTCAGCGCCGGCAAGGAGGGCGTAGAACGTGACCACCAACCAGGTGCAGAGGATCGCCACACGAGTCGGCGTGACAAATCTCGACATTCCCAAGAGCATTACGGCTGGCAGAAAGGTGAGCCCTCGACGGATCACCCCAAACACCACCACCGCGATGAGTCCTAAGTGCGAACCCGAGATTGAAAGCAGATGGATGGTTCCCGTGGTCATGAACCATTCTTGCAGATCCTCCTCGACATACCCCCGCTCTCCGATCACGATCCCCAGAAACAAACCGCGGGCCGGCTGGGCTAACGAGTAGATCGCTTTCTCTCGAATGATACTTCGCCAACGATCGATGTGCCCCCACCCCTTCCACCACCAGTTCAGCTCACTTGCCGACGGAAGCAGGTGAACGGCTTCAGGCCCTGTGACGGTCCCCACGGCCTCGATGCCTTGCCGCTCGACATAGGACGCATAGTCGAATCCTCTAGGGTTGAGAGATCCCGTCGGAACGCGCAAACTCGCGCAAAACACAATCTGATCGCCCGCCCATACGGCATCGCCGGGGTCTCGCCACGTCAGCTTAATTTTGCGCGTGAGTGATCCTTCGTCGGAACTTGAGGTGATTTCGACCACCATCGTCAGACGAGATGGCGCATGCTGGACGAGACCGACAATTCGCCCCGTATACTCCACGCTCGATCCCGACAAGAAGCCATCGCGGGCGTGGCCAGAGATCGGCGGCGTCACCCCTGTCCAATAGACCACTCCCAGACAAAGGGCCGCACACCACATGAAACTTTTTGGCAGATCAATGACTCCAGCTCGTTCAAGAGCCGAAAGAATCAATATGAATACAAGTAAAACAAAGAGTAGAGCGACGGGAAAGAATGGAAGGAACGAACCGACTACAAGCCCGCTGAGAAAGGCGACACAAAGGGATGGCAGCATGAGCCTTCCCTGCAAAGAAACGGCTACTACGTGAGGTGCGTGCGCACAAGGCGCGCGAGATCTTCGGCCACTTCTTTAATCACAGTATCCTGCTCACCTTCGACCATGATTCGAAGAAGCGGTTCCGTCCCGGAATAGCGCACCAGGACACGACCGCTCCCATTCAACCGACGTTCACTCTCACGAATCGCCCGGTCAATATCCGGCACTGATTCCAATTTCGGCTTCTGCTTGACCTTAACATTGAGCAGAATTTGCGGAACGGCGGACATCGCCTGAGCCAATTCGGAAAGCGGT
>CAYHNM010000155.1:0-4735 GCA_964357985.1 uncultured Nitrospira sp.
TCCCTTTCTCCTTAATCAAGAATCTTGCGGCGTCTGACGGGGGCCCCTTAAAAAGTAGTATCCAGATATTCGAACGAAATGCCGGTGCTTGGGAATCTCTGGAGGGGCTGAATTCGGGAACAAGCGAGGGGACTTGAGCAATGGGAACCGGCGGCGTGAATTCAATATCTACAAGCCGCACATACAGAGGACGAGTGTCGCTCGTATCGTTGGGATCGACGGCGTAGGCGAAGGAGTAACGCACCTCGATGCCGTTTCGGGTGAACGTATACACATCTTCGCCGTTTTCCGGCGAGACCAGCTTGCTAAAGTACTTCTGCCAGTCGGTGATGGGGTAGTAGGTGAAGACCCGGAGGGCGGACTTCCTGTCTCGCACAGCCTGGGGCATACCCAGCCGCTCGTGGAGTTCTTTTTGGGTGAGACCGAGGAAGCCGTCTTCAAAATAAGGCACAGCCATAAGCCTCTGAGGGGCGCACAGCAGAACGCTCAGGAGGAGTAACCATGTGAGGCGGTACCTAGATCGTCGAGTCGGCAAGGGCATCCTCCGTATGGTGCCGGCATCGTATCGACAGGGCTGAAGGTCTGTCAAGAAAGGGGCCTGCCTTGCCGGTCTGAAACCCTTCCAGTATCATGGCATTCTTATAAAATTTGTCACGGGAGATATGTACCAGTGGGTAATTCCTCACAGACGTCGATAGAGCAACTGATCCAGAGCCGAATCCTGATCCTCGATGGAGCGATGGGGACCATGATTCAACAGCGGAAGCTGGATGAGGCGGCCTTTCGCGGCGAGCGCTTCAAGGACTGGAAGCAGGACCTCAAGGGCCACAATGATTTATTGAATATCACGCAGCCAGCCATCATTGAGGACATCCATCGACAGTATCTCGAAGCCGGGGCTGACATCGTCGAAACGAATACGTTCAATTCCCAGGCGATCTCCCTGGCGGATTATCACATGGAGACGTTGGGCTACGAACTATCGAGGGCCGGGGCCGAATGCGCCAAGCGGGCGGTCCTCAAGGTTCAAGCGGCTCAGCCTGGTCGGCAATGTTTCGTGGCCGGCGCCATCGGGCCGACGACGAAAACGTCGTCTATCTCGACGGACGTCAACAACTCGGCCGCACGGGGAACGACATATGAAGAACTGGTGACGGCCTACAGTGACCAGGTTCGGGGCCTCCTCGATGGCGGTGCCGATCTCCTGCTCGTAGAAACGATCTTCGACACGCTCAACGCCAAGGCGGCATTCTTTGCCATCCAGCAGGTCTTCGACCAGGGCGGACGCCTGGTGCCTGTCATGGCCTCGGTGACATTCATTCAAGCCGGCAGCAATCGTGGCGTGACGGGGCAAACTGTTGAAGCGTTCTGGAATTCGATCTCGCATGTGCCGTTACTGAGTGTCGGGATGAACTGTGCGCTGGGGCCGAAGGAAATGCGGCCATTGATCGAAGAGTTGTCCCAGATCGCACCGATCTATATCAGTTCGCATCCCAATGCCGGATTGCCAAATCCGTTGCTGCCCACGGGATTTCCGGAAACGCCCGAGACGCTTGCGCCGCAGTTGCGGGACTGGGCGCAGAACGGCTGGCTCAATATTGTGGGTGGCTGTTGCGGGACCACTCCGGACCATATCAAGAAGATTGCCGAAGCGGTACGAGACCTGAAGCCTCGGCCGATTCCAACGGTCGAACCCTACACGCGTTTGAGCGGGCTTGAAGCGGTCACCCTTCGTCCTGATTCGAACTTCGTGAATATCGGTGAACGGACCAACGTGACCGGTTCACCGGCCTTTTCGAAACTGATTCTGGCGGGCGACTATGAAGCGGCCCTTTCTGTGGCGCGACAACAAGTCGAAGGCGGCGCGCAGATCATCGATATCAACATGGATGAAGGCATGCTGGATTCCAAGGCGGCGATGGAGAAATTTCTCCGTCTCATCGCCTCGGAGCCGGATATTTGTAAAGTGCCGATCATGGTTGATAGCTCCAAGTGGGAGGTGCTGGAAACCGGTCTGAAGAATATTCAAGGGAAGGCTATTGTCAACAGCATCAGTCTCAAAGAGGGCGAGGAGAAGTTTGTCCAACAGGCCACACTGGTTCATCGGTACGGAGCCGCCGTCGTCGTCATGGCGTTCGATGAGCAGGGGCAGGCCGATACGCTGGAGCGAAAAAAGGAAATCTGTGCGCGCTCCTATAAGATTTTGACGGAACGGGTGGGCTTGCCTGCGACCGATATCATTTTTGATCCCAATATTCTGACCGTTGCCACCGGTATCGAAGAGCACAACAACTATGCGGTCAATTTCATCGAGGCCACCCGGTGGATCAAGAAGAATTTGCCCGGGGCGAAAGTCAGCGGTGGTATCAGCAATATCTCGTTCTCGTTCCGCGGGAACAACGTGGTCCGTGAAGCGATGCACGCGGCGTTTCTCTATCACGCCATCAAGGCCGGCCTTGATATGGGGATCGTTAACGCCGGTCAGTTGGCCGTGTATGAAGAGATTCCCAAGGACCTGCTCGAATTAGTTGAAGACGTGTTGCTGAACCGGCGTCCTGACGCGACCGAGCGGCTGGTGAATTTCGCCGAAACCGTGAAGCAGAAAGGGAAGGCCGTCGTTAAAGATGACGAGTGGCGCAAGGGGACGGTCGAGGAGCGGCTTTCGCACGCCCTGGTCAAAGGCATTACGGACTATATCGATCGGGATACGGAAGAAGCGCGCCAGAAATATCCGAAGCCGTTGTCTGTCATCGAAGGCCCGTTGATGGCCGGCATGAACATCGTCGGCGACCTCTTCGGATCCGGCAAGATGTTTCTGCCGCAAGTCGTGAAGAGCGCGCGGGTCATGAAAAAGTCCGTCGCCTATTTCATGCCCTTCATGGAAGAAGAGAAGAAGCGGGTGGGCGGTTATCAGGCGCAAGGGAAAGTCTTGCTCGCCACGGTGAAAGGCGATGTGCACGACATCGGGAAAAACATCGTCGGCGTGGTGTTGGGTTGCAATAACTATGAGGTGATTGATCTCGGCGTGATGGTGCCCTGCGAAAAAATCCTGGCGGCGGCAAAAGAACTCAAGGTCGATGTGGTCGGACTGAGCGGTCTCATCACGCCGTCGCTGGATGAAATGGTGCATGTCGCCAAGGAAATGACCCGCGAAGGTTTTACCGTGCCTTTGCTCATCGGTGGTGCGACGACCAGCAAGGCTCACACAGCGGTGAAGATCGCACCGTCTTATGCGCCATCGGTGGTTCATGTGCTGGATGCCTCGCGGGCGGTGGGGGTGGTGGGAAGCTTGATCAGTCCGTCACAGAAGCCGGGGTTCGTGCAGCAAGTGCGAGATGATTACGAGCGGATGAGACAGGCGCATCAAGACCGCGGGGCCAAGCCGGTTTTGCCGATCGCGAAAGCACGCGCCAATCGCTACACGACTAATTGGGCAACGCTGGATATTCCGGTGCCGTCCTTCTTGGGCGTGCGGACAATAGGCGACCAACCGTTGAGCGAATTGGTGCCGTTTATCGATTGGTCGCCGTTCTTTCATACCTGGGAGTTGAAGGGACGTTATCCCGGGATCTTCGACGACGCCACGGTCGGTCCGAAGGCGAAAGAACTCTATGATGACGCACGGCGATTGTTGGACGAGATCATTCAGAAGAAACTGCTGACCGCGAAGGGGGTCTACGGATTCTTTGCTGCAGCAAGTGTCGGCGATGACATTGAACTCTATCATGATGCCGCGCAGAGGCAGCGGGTCACAACCATCCATACGCTCAGGCAGCAATCAGAAAAGCCTCAAGGCCAGCCCAATCTTGCGTTGGCCGACTATGTGGCCCCTCACGACTCAGGCCGGACGGATCACATCGGGGCCTTTGCGGTCACAGCGGGGATCGGCTTGGATGAGTTGTGTCGTCAATTCGACAAAGACCATGACGACTATAACTCGATCATGGCGAAAGCCTTGGCCGATCGACTGGCGGAGGCCTTTGCGGAGTGTCTCCATAAGCGCGTGCGTGAAGAATGGGGCTATGGAAAGCGGGAGGCGCTGTCGACTGAAGAACTGATTCGCGAAAAGTATCGCGGTATCCGACCGGCGCCAGGCTATCCAGCCTGTCCCGACCATACCGAGAAGCGGTTGCTATTTGACTTGCTTCAGGTTGAGCAGAAGGCTTCCATTACTCTGACTGAGAGCTTTGCCATGTTACCGGCAGCGGCGGTCAGCGGATTCTATTTTGCTCATCCTGAGGCGAAATACTTTGCAGTGGGAAAGATCGGAAAGGATCAAGTCGAGGATTACGCCCGCCGAAAAGGGATGGACCTGCGCACCGTCGAGCGCTGGTTGTCACCAAACCTCAACTACGAACCTGCCTAACGGATTGTCGGACTGTTCTTGGGACTCAGTTGAGACATTGTCGGCGCTGTGTGGGAGCCGGGCGGGACCTTCGCTAGAAGGCTGTCTCTAGCACATCGTTAGATGCATTCAGGCGGGCTGTTTGGAGCGCTTGGAAAATCGACCGGTAGCGGGCTTCGGCCCAGGTGTTGAAAGACTCCGCTTCGGCAAACACGAGGTCCCAGGCTTTAGCAGGATCAAGTAGTAACAGGCGCTGGGTCTGGTCAGCCGTAGAGAGATGGACGACCAGAACGGCCGAGTTTCCGGTCAGGCTAATGTCGGTAAATACATGGAGTTTCTCTGATGCCGGAAGGTGGCTGTCTCGCATAGCCGCTTCGGCAATCGGTTCGT
>CAYHNM010000156.1:0-4730 GCA_964357985.1 uncultured Nitrospira sp.
ACCCGCTGTCTCAATACCTTTATCGAATTGCAACGGGAAGAGATCGGAAAGTTGAAAGGGCAACTGCAGGCTCAACAAATCACCGTCGAACAGCTCAAGCAGCAGAGCGACCGGCAGGCCGCCGCCACAGCAGACATGCAGAGGCAACTGGCAGCCCCACCCTCTATCGTTCCCTCTGTCCCCTACAGCGCTTACACCTACGTGTACCCGCCAGCCGTGGGACTGGGCCTCTATCTGGGGCGCCCGGGATTCTATGGATACCCGTACTACTATGGCCCACACATCTATTGGGGTCCGCGGCACTACCGTCATTGGGGCCGTCGCTGAACGAAACTGCGACACTGAGCTGCTACGGCTCGTTTTTCGCTGATACTGAGTACAGTCGCACAAGTACCAGGCCCGCGCCCACGGCAATGAGTAATCCCGCCACCAGCCTTACCTCAATCGAAATCGGAACTACCATCAGGTGATAGAGCTGAGGAAGCGCTCCTGGACAGACTACCGCCAACCCTAGCGCCAGCACATGACGCCCTAAATAGATCGGCTCTCCCGGTTTTCTCTTCATAGCCATGATTCCTCAACCGTGAACGTTAGATACTCTCGCACAGATCAGCGTTTTTATTGACATTCCAACCCTTGCCACATAGCCTTCATAGAGAATCACACCGGAACAGTGAATAGGAAATATTTTCCCACTATGCGGTCACTCGCAACTCAATCCAAGCGTGAACGGGAAAAGGCCGAGTTACGCCAACAAACCCGCTATCGCGTCGAATTCCCGATCTCGAGCACCGGCGACTGCGTCACCACAGGTACCGTGTACAACCTCGGCCTGGGTGGATGCAAGATCATGAGCGCCGCGCGAGTAGCCTTGGAAATAGGCGCCATCCTCAAGCTGGAACTCCACCCGCCCAAGCTTGCACCGATCCACGTCCATGCGGCCACTGTCCGATGGACCATGGAAGATGATTTCGGCGTCGACTTTCTCGGCATGCAGGAATCAGAGCGAGATCGATTGGCGCAATTGATTGAGCAGCTATCAGAGGAGTCCTGACAATGGTGACACGGAAGTTTCCCCGATTCCCGGCCTCAATCTCGAGCACGCTCGTCCAGCGGGATCGATTGAAGTACAACGCCGCACTCCGCGATGTCTCCGTCAAAGGCTGCCGGGTCGAAAGCGTCATTAGACCGTTTACCGGCATGCAATTGGAAGTCTCACTGCAACTTCCCGGTGAAGCCACCCCGATCACTATTACGAATGCCGCCGTGCGCTGGACCGGCTCACATGGCATCGGCATTGAATTCCTCACCATTGCGCCCCCGCAACTCGAGCGCCTCACTCAGTTGATCACCAAACTCTCGTCCGCCACACACGCCGCCTAAGCCTTCTTCGACTCTCACAACGCGAAAGTTGCAATTCTCCCGAGCAAGTCCGTATCCTCTCGCACTATGGATCTGTCCCAGCTCACGTCCCAACAGTTGAAGGAACTCGTCCAGGGCCTCGTCGATGATCGCATCCGCGAACTCATCGGCGATCCGGACCTCGGATTGTCTTTGGGGGACGCATTACGAGCGCGCTTGAAAGAATCACTCACCGGCAGCGAACGGCTCTCCGGCGACGATGTGGCCGACCGGCTCGGACTGCGCTGGTAACGCCATGGCCTGGTTTCGCCTCGCCTTCCGGCCGACCGTCATCCAGGACCTGGCACAGGTTGATCCCGCCATGGCCCAACGGCTCTTCGACAAAACCAAATGGATCGCGTCGAACGTCGACAACCTGCGCCACGAACCGGTCGCGTCAGACCTGCCGGGCTTGTCGAAATATGCTGTCGGGGATTGGCGGATTTTTTATTCGATCGATCGCGCCGACTCGCTCGTAGACATCCACGCCATCGTACCGCGCGCCCTGCTCCGGTAGCAGCCAGTCACAAATCAGAGACCGACTCAGGCGGCATCCGGTCATCCACGCTCGCCAGGTGCAGAGGGAATTGGCCGTCCACCGCATCCTTGACGTAGCGGCGCAGCGCCTCAGCCACCACAGGAAAGGCCATGCCTTCCCACGGAATCGCATGGCGGGGGAACAAGCGGACTTCCAGGCTTTCAGTGCCGGCTCCAAACTCAGGCGTGAGCATCCGCCCACGGAATACCATATACACCTGCCCAATGTGCGGCATACTGAGCACGGCATACAGCGCCGTAATCTCCACCTCCGCCAGCGCCTCTTCCTTCGTCTCCCGGGCCGCCGCCTCTTCCGTCGTCTCGCCGATCTCCATAAATCCGGCCGGAAACGTCCAGAGCCCCAGCCGCGGTTCGATCGCGCGCCGGCACAACAGAATCTGCCCCTCCCACTCGGGAATACAGCCAGCGACAATTTTGGGATTATGGTAATGAATAGCGTGACAATGGTCGCACACATAGCGCAACACATTGTCACCGGCTGGGATCTTTTGACTGACCGGGGCCCCGCAGGTACTGCAGAATTTCACGGCAGGCTCTTTCTCATTAGGTGATCAGGATGGATAACACAAACTACCGCTGCTTTGCACCCTGTCCGCGCGGCCTCGAAGCGTTGCTGCAGCAGGAATTGGCCGCCCTCGGCGCCACCGACCTGCGCCCGACCGAAGGCGGCGTCGGATTTTCAGGCAATCTAAAAACCATCTACCGGGCCAATCTGGAAAGCCGCCTCGCCAGCCGCATCCTTCTGGAAGTCGCGCAGGTTCCCTATCGCCACGAACAGGATATCTACGTCGCGGCCTCCGCCCTCCCCTGGCCGCAATGGTTCCAGCCCTCGCGCACCATCAAAGTCAAAACCAGCGCACAGCACTGTCCGCTCAAAAGCCTCGACTTCGTCACGCTGCGTATTAAGGATGCCATCTGCGACACCTTTACCAAGCTGAAGGGCGCCCGCCCCAGTGTCAATTCAAACCGCCCGGACATTCGCATCGACGCCTTTCTCGATGCCACACATCTCACGCTCTATCTCGGAACCACCGGGGACTCGCTCTTCAAGCGCGGCTTCCGTGAGTCCACCGTCGATGCGCCATTGCGCGAAAATCTGGCCGCCGGCATCGTGCAACTCACCGGCTGGAACGGGACCACGCCACTCCTCGATCCCCTCTGCGGCGGCGGGACTATTCCACTCGAAGCCGCCATGCTCGCCAGGAAAATAGCCCCTGGACTCGGTCGGCGCTTCGCCTTTGAACTGTTCTCGAATTTCGACTCGGCTCTCTGGAAAACTGTCCAGGCTCAGGCCCAAGCCAAACAATTGCCCTCCAGCCCCGTCCCCATTTATGCCTCTGATCGGGATGCCCACGCCGTGCAAGCCGCCAAAGATCAGTTCATGCGCGCCGGAGTCGCCAACGACATCGCGCTGACACAAACAGATCTGTTCGACCTCACCCCGCCGCAAGAACCGGGCACCATCGTCATGAATCCCCCCTATGGCGTCCGACTCGGCACCCAAGCCGATCTGGATGTGTTTTATCCCAAGCTCGGCTCCTGGCTGAAAACCCGTTGCGTCGGCTGGCGCGTCTATCTGTTTACCGGCGATCTCCGCGCCCCGAAACTCATCGGCCTGGCTCCCACCAAACGCACCCCCCTCTTCAACGGCGCCATCGAATGCCGCCTCTACGAATTCCTCATCGTCCAAGGCGGAGCGCGAAGACGGCTCACCCCACCGCAGCAGACATGATCCCGGCCGTCCACCGATCACCCAATGGATTCTATCTTTCGCACACGGGGGAGATCGCGACAAATTGTTGACTCAGGCTGTGGTAAATTATCGCTCAATGGTGGATCGGGACGCTCCCCACAATCGCGGTCTTCGAATGACTTCCTTCCGCAGCATTATCGTCTATGCACTGCTTGTACTGGTCGGCGCGACCGGCTGCCAGATGCTCACTTCTAAATCACCGGTCCCGGGGATCACGTCCAAGAGCCGTCTCTACACCTCCGTCGTGGATCGACTCGCACCGGTGGTGCAACCTGACATCGAGAAGCAGCAAGGCCCCCAACAGACCCGCGTCCTCGCCACCCATGCCATCGGTCGCGATGTGCCGGCGCGGCACAAGCGGCGTATCGCTCTCCAAAGCCTCACGGATCCCTGGGCCGGGTTTTCCTCACTGGAACATCAGGGGCTTCTGATGGCAGAACTGGCCGCAGGCGGCGTGGAGAATGTGCCGGCGCTCCTGGATGTGATGGAAGCAGCCGTCGACCGCACGTCCGAATACTTCAAGCCGATCCCCTTTCCGGGCACGACCGCCCAGAAGGATATCGTTGCCTTCCTGACCGATACGTTAGAGGATGCGGCCATCCAGCGGGAGAAGGCGCTGGCGAATCTCTCCGACGATGAACGGCGCTTTCTCTTTAAACATGCCCGAACGGTGGCCGATCAGTTCTCCCCCCGCTCGAATGAGCCGGTCCAGGAGCGCGCGGCCCACCGCAAGCTCGATGCAGAATTCGCCCGGCTCGTGGATGAACAGCTCGACTATGCCTCACTGATCGCGGCGGCGCAGACCGTGGCGCGGCTGGGCAACGAGAGCTTTCTTCAGCGCCTGGCACTGGCCTTTCAACATCGCACTCCGATCCAGCAACCGCCCCCCGGCATCACCGGCGACGTGCTTTTTGTGCAGCAGACGCGCGGCGGCCTGATCGTGATCGGCGGTCCCGGCGTCAACACCTACGATCTGGATCGCCGGGTGCTGCTCGTCATCGACCTCGGCGGGGACGAT
>CAYHNM010000157.1:0-4722 GCA_964357985.1 uncultured Nitrospira sp.
CCGACCGGCGGCGGGCGCGAAGCGAGTTGGAACAGGCCATCGCTCAACATGCGCAGGAAGTCCGGACGGCGCAGGATCAGCTGCACGTATTCGAAACAGGCTTGCTCAAACAAGCAGAACAGACACTGGCCGCGGCACGGACCAGCTTTCGACAGGGTGCGGCCAGCCTGTTGGATGTGCTGGACGCCCAGCGCGTCTACCGCCAAACGGTCCTGGAATATGCCCAGGTCCGCGCGGATCTCTCGATCGCACTGGTCCGATTAGAACGCGCCGTCGGCGCGCCGCTGTGAGCGAACGAGGAGAACATCCATGACACCACAACCCACCGCCTGGACCATCGCCGCGATCATGCTGCTGCTCTCCGGTTGCAGTGATCGAGGAACCGCTCCGCCGCCACAACCTCAGGAGACAGGCCTCAAACCCGGTGTGAGTCGGCCCCGCGTCATCCAACCTCCGCCGGTGGTCCAAGCCCGGTTACGCACCGAACCCATTACCCTGCATGCCGTACCCGAGATCGTGATGGCTCCCGGCGAAGTGTCGTTGGATCTCAAGCAGGTGGCCAAGATCACCTCACGCATTGACGGGCAAGCCGAGCAAATCCATGCGCAGCTCGGCGATCACGTGAAGAAAGGCCAACCGCTGGTGGCCATCGGCGGCCTCCAACTCGATCAATTGATCGAAGAATATCTGGTCTGGAAAGCCCAAGCCGACGTGGCCGACAACAGCTTCCGGCGAACACAAAAATTACGGGTAGACGACATCGTGCCGGAACGCAAGCTGATTGAAGACAAGGGCCGCTTTTTGGAATCCCAGGCACGCTACCAACACATCCGAGAGAAATTGCTGAATATGGGGCTCAGCATCGCGGAGCTCGCCTCGCTCGAACGGGGTCACCAGGATAAGACTCATCGGTATACGCTGACCGCTCCCATCGCCGGCACGGTCGTGGCGCAGAATGTCGTGCGCGGCCAAGGCGTGGCGCCGGGGATCGAACTGTTCGAAGTGGTCGATACGAGTCGCGTATGGGTCTTCGCCAACCTGCCGATTGAACAAGCGCGCAAGTTCAAAGAAGGCGATACGGGCACCATCACACCGAAAGGCGGCGAACCGATCACGGCATCGTTGACCTACCTGGCGCCGGTCGCCGATGAAACCACACGCACCATCCGAATCCGGTTTGAAGTCGCGAATACCCAGGGAGCGTTAAAACCAGGGGAGTACGTCGATGTGTCGCTGCCTCTGGTTGGCGCCCCGACGCTCGCGGTGCCGACTGCAGCGGTCACGACCGTCGAGAATCAGCGAGGCGTCTTTGTCCGGCGCGAGCAGGGCTTCGCCTTCGTCCCCATCGACAGCGGGCGGGAAGGCGGCGGATGGATTGAGATACGAAACGGGCTGAGCGACCAAGACACGGTCGTCACCGAGGGCGTCTTCGATCTGAAGAACGTGTTGCTGAAGGAACACATCGGGTCAGGAGAATAACAGCCCATGGATCGCTTGCTGACATTCTCGTTGCGCTATCGGTTCTTCACGCTGGTGGCCATCGCGGTCGTGATCGCCGCCGGTCTCTGGTCTTTCGCCCATCTGACGATCGACGCCGTGCCGGATCTCACTCCGGTGCAAGTCCAAGTGCTCACGAAAGCGCCGGCCCTGGGGCCGGTCGAAGTCGAACAATTCATCACGTTTCCCATCGAAGCCTCGCTCAGCGGCCTGCCCGCCCTACGCGAGCTGCGCTCAGTGTCACGCTATGGCCTCTCCGCGGTCACCGCCATTTTCGAAGACAGCACCGATATCTACCGAGCCAGACAACTGGTCACGGAACGGCTGGCGCGGGCCATGGAAAAGATTCCGGCCGAATACGGTCGCCCGGCGATCGGACCGCTCACCACCGGCTTGGGCGAAGTGTATCAATTCACGCTCAAAGGACCCGGCTACAGCCCGATGGCGCTGCGGACAATGCTCGAATGGGACATCGGCATGAAGCTGCGTGCCGTGCCCGGCGTCGTCGAGGTGAACATCTGGGGCGGCGAACCGCAACAGTTTCAGGTGGTGGTCGATCCGGCCAAACTGCTGTCTTTCAAGCTTTCTCTTCGGCAGGTATTTGATGCCTTGCAGCGGAACAACGCCATGGCCGGAGGCGGCTATCTCGAGCGTCAGCGCGAACAATTGCTCATTCGCGGCGAAGCCCTGGCCACGCAGATCTCAGACCTGACCCGAATTGTCGTGGCCCATGGATCGGGCGGAGTCCCGATCTATATTGCAGATGTGGCGACCGTGCGGGAAGCCTCGGCCCTGCGCATCGGTGCGGCCACTGCCATGGGCGAGGGAGAAACGGTCATCGGCATGGTGCAGATGCTGGCCGGTGAGAACGCGCAGCAGGTCGTCGAACGGGTCAAAGCCCGCGTCCGTGAAATCCAGATGACGCTCCCCTCTGGAGTGACGATCGAGCCCTATTACGATCGCACCCTCTTCGTGTCCAACGTGATGAAAACCGTACGAAACAATCTGCTGGAAGGTGGTCTGCTGGTCATCGCCGTGCTGTTTCTGTTCCTGGGAGATCTGCGCGCTGGTCTGATCGTCGCGGCCGCCATTCCTCTGTCGATGCTTATCGCCTTCACCGGCATGATGCAGGCCGGACTGTCCGGCAATCTTATGAGTCTTGGCGCCATCGATTTCGGCCTGCTCGTCGACGGCTCGGTGGTGATGATCGACAACATTCTCCGCCGATTGGCGCAGAACAAAGATATGAGCCGGGAAGAGCGGCTGGACAACGTCCAAGCGGCCGGTCGTGAAGTCCTGCGACCGATGGCTTTTGCTGTAGGGATCATCATTCTCGTCTATGTGCCGATCCTCGCGCTCACCGGCGTCGAAGGGAAGATGTTCCGCCCGATGGCGCTGACCGTCATCATGGCGCTGGCCGGCTCGCTCCTCGTGGCCGTGACCGCTACACCGGTCTTGGCCTCCTGGTTTGCGCGGGCGCGCCATGGACAGGAAGAGACAGGCCTCCTGCGCTGGATACGGCGGATGTATGAACCCTCCCTCCGGTGGGCCATTGCGCATCCGCGCCGAGTGGTCGTTCCGGCGATCCTGCTCTTTGTGATAAGCCTCGGAGTCGGATCGTTCCTCGGCGTAGAATTCATTCCCCGACTCGATGAAGGCGATCTGGCGATTCAGCTCTGGCGGCTCCCCAGCATCTCGTTGACCGAATCAGTCTCGACGGCGCTGGAGGTGGAGCGGGTCCTGCGTCGTTTTCCGGAAGTCACTCAGGTCGTCACTCGGACCGGCAGCCCGGAGGTCGCCACCGACGTCATGGGCGTCGAATTGTCGGACGTCTTCGTGATCCTGACGCCTCAGAGCGAATGGGTCACGGCTCACACCCGCGAAACGTTGATCGCAAAGATGAAGGACGCCATTACGAGCGAGGTGCCGGGGGTCGGACTCGGCTTTACCCAACCTATCGAGATGCGGTTTAACGAATTGATCGCCGGTGTCCGCTCAGATCTCGCGGTGAAAATATTCGGCCCCGATCTGGATATTCTGAAACAGCAGGCTGAACAGGTCGCCCGCGCGCTTGAACGGATACAGGGAGCAGCCGACGTGAAAGTCGAGCAGGTGGCGGGCCTCCCCTTGCTCCGCGTCATCATCAATCGCGAGGAAATCGCGCGGTACGGCCTTACGGCGGATGACGTGCTGCTGCTGATTCAGGCCACCCGTGTCGGCCACGTGGTCGGAACAGTGGTACAGGGATCAAGACGGTTCGATCTGATCGTTCGGCTCGTGGATCAGGCCTCGGCCGATCCTGCCACACTTGGCAATCTCTTGATCCCCACCATGCATGGAGAACTGGTTCCTCTCTCTCGCGTGGCCACGATCCAGGTAGACTCAGGACCGGCGCAGGTCAGCCGCGAACATGTACAGCGGCGTATCGTGGTGGAAAGCAATATCCGCGGACGCGACTTAGGCGGATTCGTGGCTGCCGCCCAACAGGCGGTTCGGGAGACCGTCACTCTTCCGCCGGGCTACGAGCTGACCTGGGGCGGGCAGTTTGAACATCTGCAAGATGCGACCAAGCGGTTGCTGCTCGTGGTGCCGGTGACGCTGCTACTGATTCTCGGCATGTTGTCCGTCATGTTCGGGGCCATGCGGCCGGCGCTGCTCATCTTTCTCAATGTGCCCCTGGCCTTGTCCGGAGGAATCTTTGCCCTGTGGCTGCGGGGGTTGCCGCTCAGCATCTCGGCGATCATCGGCTTCATCGCCCTCTTCGGCATCGCCGTGCTGAACGGCGTCGTGCTCGTGAGTCACATCCGGCAACTGGAGTCGGAAGGACTGTCGACCGACCAGGCCATCACCCAAGGCACCAGCGATCGAGTCAGGCCTGTCCTCATGACAGCACTCGTAGCAAGCCTTGGCTTCTTACCGATGGCATTAGCCACATCGATGGGAGCTGAGGTACAGCGTCCCCTGGCGACAGTCGTGATCGGCGGACTCCTCACCTCGACAGTTTTGACCCTGCTAATCCTGCCCGTCATGTATCGATGGGCAGCACAACGACAAACTGCATGTTCCTGATCCCATAGCCCTTCCTAAGTGCGCTCTAGTTTGAGGGATTGCGGAACACTGGTCGAGAAGGGAGTGCTACGGTTCACTCTTCGGCGCCGCGCCGATGATCTGAAGTCGAGGGCCGTTGGGAAGCGGAATCACCCGGTCATCTTCCGGCGCACCGCT
>CAYHNM010000158.1:0-1135 GCA_964357985.1 uncultured Nitrospira sp.
AAGGAGAGCGTGGGATGATTGACCGTATCGTTCTTGATGTACAGCTCATCGAGGCCGAGATAGGCGCCGAGATTCTTGGCGCGGACCAGCGGCGTCAATCCGGCATGGGGGCCGACGAAGTTCGTGCCCTCGACCGGAAGCAGATCGATATACCGCCACATGCTGTGAGGACCCTCTTGGATCTTCTTGCGCGAAATCGCCTTCTTGATCTCCTCGTAGTTGTACTTCACTTCGAGGGGGCCGAAGCACATCTCGCAGACGTGGATCGCTTTAGTCGGATATTCTTTCGCACACTCCCGGCACACGAGGGCTTTCATTTTGGTCATTGCGACACCATTACGTAAAAAGTTAAACGCTACGGACGAACGGCACAGCCAGCAAACGGGTCCCCATCATCGAACAGCTCGGTAATCGTCGGATGGTCACCGCAGAGCGCGCAGTGTGGATTGCGCTTCACTTTGATCTCCCGGAACAGCGTCTTCTTGGCGTCGAAGTCGAGCAGCCGGTCGGTCAGCGGTCGCCCGATGCCGAGAATCAGCTTCAACGCTTCGGTCGCCTGGATCGTTCCGATAATCCCGGCCAACACGCCGATGACGCCTGCTTCCTGACAGGAAGCCACCAGGCCGGCCGGCGGCGGGGTCTTGAACACGCAACGATAGCAGGCCGACTTCTTCGGCACAATCGTCGTCACACGGCCGTCAAAGCGAAGGATCCCGCCATGGATCAGCGGCTTGTCGGCGAAGAAGCAGGCATCGTTGATCAGGAACTTGGCTGTGAAGTTGTCGACACCGTCAATGATGACATCGTATTCACTGAAAATCTTGAGTGCATTTCCGGCGGTCAGGCGCTCCTCGTAGGTCTTCACGATGACGTCGGGATTCAACGCCGCAATCTTTTCCTTCCCGGAGACGACTTTAGGACGGCCGATATCAGCCGTGTGATGCAGGATCTGTCGTTGCAAGTTCGTCAGGTCCACCACATCGCTGTCGATCAAGCCGACGGTACCGACGCCTGCTGCTGCCAGATAGAGCGCAGCCGGTGAACCCAAACCTCCGGCACCGACGAGAAGAATCTTCGCCTTGGCGATCTTCTTCTGTCCTTTGCCGCCGACCTCGGGCAGGAGAATGTGCCGGCT
>CAYHNM010000158.1:1235-4700 GCA_964357985.1 uncultured Nitrospira sp.
GCTTCCTTAATGGACCCTTTCATTCCTTCCCACGCGGGAGTCAGGACCAGCTGTGCGCCGTAGGAGGACAGCAGGCTCGCCCGTTCCATGCTCATGCTTTCCGGCATGACCAGGATGAGCTTATAGCCGCGTACGGCTGAGACCAGCGCCAGGCCGATGCCGGTATTGCCGCTGGTCGGTTCCACGATGGTACCGCCCGGCTTCAGTTTTCCCTGTCGTTCCGCCTCATTGATCATGTTGAGGCAGATCCGATCCTTGACGCTGCCGCCCGGATTGAAAAACTCCACCTTGCCGTAGATCGTCGCCGAGCCCGGTTTGGACAGCCGGTTCAACCGGACAAGCGGGGTCTTGCCGATTAATTCGGTAATGTCTTTATGCATCATCATCGTCACCGGCCTCCCCCCATGTAAAAGAGGAACTCGACCTGATCGCCCTCTTTGAGGGTGCTGGTGGCGAGATGTTCCCGATCAATCATCTTGTCGTTGACTTCGACCGCAACCATCTGCGGATCGATCTTCTTGAGTGTGAGCAAATCGAGGACGTTGCCGCTCTGGATCTCCTCGGATTTCCCATTGACCTTGACCTGCATGGATTCTCCCAAGTTGGCCTAGAGATTAAGGAATTTCAGGACGTTAACAAAGAGTCTCCGCCCTTGTCAAGGCAACACGGGCCTGGCACGTTGCTTGACTTTCATTTGGCTCCCCATACACTATGCGACCCTCTCGGAGGAGTCGTCGATGTGGAAACAAAATTTTATGTTTCGGGCTCTTGAGGCCATCCCTCTCAAGGAGTCCGAGCAAGAGCTGTTTCATGAAACCGACCCGGCGATGGATAGCGCCGGACTCCAGTTAGAGAAGTTTTTATCCGTTTGGATTCAAGGGGAGGGCGAGGACGACAAGCCGTCGATGTATACCGGCGTCTATGTCCGCACCGCCACGCTGGATTTTCAGAAACGGGTGGGATTCCTTCAGCCTCTTCAAGGACGATCGCATCAGATCAAACAACAGCTGACGCCCGGCCAGAAAGCATTCCTGCGGGGGTGGCTCGCTACCCATTCCGCTCAGGCGTGGGACGCGTCCGACGATCACTTTCGAGATCTCTTCGAGGTCGAATGACGAGGCGGTGCTTGCCAGCCTTCTGCCAATTTCTCCTCCGGTTCGTCCTCTGCATCGCCTGCCTGGTGGGCGGCGTGATTGGTTCAGCCCACGCCACCAGTATAGAGGTGTACTACGCGCCAGAAGACGAGCCGCTATCCAAGCTTGCAAAGATTTACGATCATGCCTCACGCTATATTTACGTGGCCGTGTATGGGCTGACCTCGCCGATTGCAGTGAAAGGCCTGGTCGAAGCGAAGAAGCGCGGCCTCGACGTGCGCGTGATTACGGATCGGGAGAGGCTCGCCGATCACAAGCAAAAGACCGCCGTCGAGACCCTACACCTGGCCGGCATTCCCATCCTCGTCAATCAACACGACGGGCTGATGCATCTCAAGCAAGTGGTGATTGATGACGAGATCAACGCCTCCGGATCGATGAACCATACCGGCAGCGGGAATCGTTACAATGATGAGCGGCTGGACGTGATCCGCGATCACGCGATTACGGCTCAGGCGAGAGAGAAGTTTTTGACGATGTGGAGAGATCAGCAGCGCTACCATCTCTGGAAACCATAAGCGGGACACACGTGGCAGGGACAATCGTTGACACAGACATTGCCGTGGTCGGGGCCGGAGGCGGAGGCGCCGTGCTGGCGCTGGCGCTGGCGCAGAAGGGGATCAAGACGATCGTCCTGGAGCAGGCTTCAGGTCCGCCGCAGGGGTTACGCGGGGAAATCCTCCAGCCGAACGGGCAACAAGTCCTCGATCGATTGGGATTGCTCAAGAAGTTGCCGGTGGACTCGACCAGACCGATTCGCAAGTTCCATTTCTGCCGGGTGGGTGGAGAGCGGTTGTGCACGGTCGACTACGGGGAGTTGCCCGCGCCCTACAACCACGCCGTTGTGACGTTGCCGAATGTGGCACACCACGCCATTCTCGATGCGATCCAGGCCGAACCGTCGCTTGCGCTCTGGTATGCAGCCAGCTTTGTGAGTCTGGTGAAGGAGAGGACGCAGGTGAGCGGTCTGACTGCGACGCGTGGTGGTGAAGAGGTCACTATTCGTGCGAAGGTGGTCGTCGGGGCCGATGGCGCTTTTTCCAAGGTCCGGCAGGCCCTGCAGATTCCGGCGGATGTGCATCTCTATCCGCAGGGGTATCTGATCGCGATTCTGGACTCTCCGCTGCCAATCACCGAAGCCAGGTATTACGTCGGCAAAAAAACGATTCTCGGACTCTTTCCGGCAGCGGGCGGCAAGGTGTATTGCTTCTATATGATTCCGACCGGTACCTATGATCGTACCAAGGCGCAGGGCCTTCCGGCTTTGCAGGAGGCCTGGACGACTATTGATCCCACGCTCAAGCCGCTGTTTCTGCAATTGAAGGATTGGAGTCAGACGGCGTTCCTGCCGACCGGGCGTGTGCGGACACCGACCTGGGTGGCGGACGGAGCGGTGCTGATCGGCGATGCGGCTCATGCGATGAATCCGCACGCGTCACAAGGCCGCATGCAAGCGATGGTGGACGCCATGACGCTCGCGGACTTGTTACCGGAATGTCTGGCTGAGCGAAATTTCTCTGCGGCAAAACTGAAGATCTACGAGGATGCCCGGCGTCCCCAGGTCACGATGTTGCAACGATTGGCGGATGAGCAGGTCTTGTTGTGGAATACGGCGAATCCCGTGATCGGATTTCTCCGTAACCGGGTCTTCCGCACGCTGGATCGGAATCCACGACTGCGGTATCGCGTCTTGTCCACAACCGCGGGTCTGCGGCAATCGGCGCCGTTTTCATTGATCGATCGAGTCATGGCAGCAGGATTCCTGCCGGATCCGTTTGCCAGGAATACGGCAGCAGGAATGGCGAGGTTGCACGATGGCAGGTAGCGAATGGGTGATCGACGGATTGCCGGATGAGTATCAGCAGCACTTGCGGGCCTATGTGAAGGACGTGCAGCGTGCATATGGCGACTCACTCGATGGCGTGCTTCTGTACGGCAGCGCAGTGCGTGGCGAGTTCCTGCCGGGACGCTCGAATCTGAATATTGTCCTGATGGTGAAATCCACCAAGGCGGACCAACTCAAGAAGTATGGTGCGCTGCATCGCCGGTGGGCCAAGGAACAGATTGTCGTGCCGCTGTTTGTGACACAGGCCGATTTGCCGGCGATGGCGCTGGTGTTTCCTCTCGAGTATCTGGAAATGCAGGAACAGCATCGGCTCCTCGCCGGTCAGGATCCGTTCGTCGGGTTCAAGGTCGATCAGCGCTATCTCCTTGCCGAAGTGCTGCAAAGCCTGCGGGGGAATTTGTTGCGCGTGCGCCAGCGTTTTATCGAAGGCGGGGGGACTGAAGAAGCCATTACGATTCTCTTGCC
>CAYHNM010000159.1:0-4686 GCA_964357985.1 uncultured Nitrospira sp.
TATCGGTTTGAAGCTACCCGCTCTTTCACTTGGGATGCTGCGATAGGTATGCCGTTGGCCATCCGATCCGGGGGGGCAAGCTGAATAATGTCGATGCCCCGATGGCTATCCATCGTTCGGTCGGTCTGTTCATAACAGGCGACCTGCACATGGAGTCCTGCGGCAATCAAACCCGCTCCCAGATCTTCTGCTACCGTTTCGACGCCACCGACCGACGGCCAAAAGTATGGCGTCACGATCAGCACATGGCGTGGCGAATTGGACCGCTGCGGCGGTCTGTCGACTTGAGGTTGTTTCTGCTGTCGAGCGGCCGGCGTTGCGACAGAGGGCTGGGAGGGCACCGATGCACGAGTCCACCGGACTTGCTCGAAAGGAATCGGTGGATTGTGCAGCGGGGCTGCAGTGAGGCTGGGATCATACGTTTGGGATATCGGCGGGGTATTCTTGAAGAGTCGCCCGAAGATCTCCAGCTCTTTTAAGTTGTACGCGCGCGCGTCTTTCTCCCGGTCTGGGACTCTCGGGGCATCGATGATTCCATGCGCTGCTCCGAGCAGAGCAAATAAGTGCAACATGTCGCCGGTCTCACGAAACTTGTGCGCTTTCTTATGAATGTCCGACGTCAGAAGATTCCACTGTCGGATATCTTTCTCATACATGGTCTTATAGCGCCGGTAGATGCTCTCGGGCGTGTACGTGGTGCCGTGACGCCCAAGGATGTCGGGATGCAGGACCCAGCGAATCCCCTGCTCCCCCATCTGATCCAGCAGGTTCATTTCGCTGGCCTTGAGATCCTGGAAAGACACCCGCCTCAATAACTCGGTCCGGTAGATCTTGACGCCTTGGATCGGGCATTCCCGGTCTTCGTCATACAGATGAAAACAGATCATGCCGACTTCAGAAGGCGCTTGAGCGATCTGGCGTTCCATTCGGCTGACCGCATCGGGATGCAGGACCATGTCTTCATCGACTTGAATGAAGTATGGGGTTGTACAGCGCGTCATCATTTCCTGGGCGGCGGCGCTGAAGGGACTCACATTGCGGATAATATCCACCTTGCATGGATGGCCTTCCTGTTTGTCGAGCGCTTCCATGCATGATTGAAAGGCCGGATCGTCTACAGTCAATACGAAGACAGTTGTTGATGGTGTGGAGGAAAAAGAATGCGACTCTCCGCTGAGTGGCCCGGAGGGAATCTCCGGCCGGGAGAGGGAATCGCCGGTGGTGGTTTTCTTGAAATGGGCGACGCCCATCCCGGATGAATATCCGATGCCATAGTCCGGCTGTTGCCCCGTCTCAATCCAGCGTAGGGTCTGAGCCATCCGGTGCTCACTGGTGTGGTGAGCCAGGAGTTTTCGTTGTGCCTTCCGTGCAATGGCGCCTGCGAATGTGTCATCGTGGATAACCCGGTCCAGCAGGTCTCTGAGGGAATCCGGACTATCAGGAGAAAAGAATAAGATTTCTTCTCCTTCGGTAAACAGGGCGTTATTCAGCGGGTGATGCGGGACGGCGTAGGACAGCACAGGGCGCCCTGCTGCCATCCCCTCATAGACGCGTCCGCCGAAAAACTTTGCCAGACTCGGTAAATTGACAATGGCTGCCCACTGAGGAAGCTGGGTCATCCACTGCGTGAACTCGGTTTCGCGGATAAGCTTCAACGTGTCGGCATACTCCGACATCTGTCCCCGCGTAATGGGGAGATGACTGGATAGCCTTTCGGACATCGTCTGTTGCAACCGATCAAACTGTTGCTGCGGACGGGTCTGGGGCGACGCCGGACTGACAAAGCTCATGCAATTCTGGAGGGCGGCATGAGTCACCCATTGCTTGCGTGGTCCATAGGGCTGTCCGTGAAACACACCGAGCCGGTGCAGAGGGGGATGTTCAGGGGATGTGATGAATCGCGCCGGCACCATGGTGGGCCACCATAGAGCCTGAATAGGCATGCGCGAGGCGAGACTGTCCACGTCTCGTTCGTCAGGAAGCAGCGCGTGCGTAAACGCCCGCAGTTGCTTGTCTACGAGACCCTGCCTGGTTCGGAGATGGCTGGCCCAGGCATAGTCCTCCTCTTCATAGACGAGTGACTCCATGACGATGCCTACGCGAACGGGTGCCAAGCCGGTGATCCATTCAAGGACCGTGGGGTCGAGCGGCGAATGGACAAGCCAGACCCACACTTGATCGAATTGCCGGCCGGCGACGGCTTGTTTTGCATGGGTCAGCCAGGATTCTGTCGAGAACGAGGCGTTGGCCATGAGTGGAATCGTCGTGCAGGTGGCGCCGTTGGCGCGCAAGCCTTCAGCGACTCCGAAACAGGCTGGGTACGTCCAGGCACGAGCCTGTGCCCAGTTGGGGAATTCGAGTTGAATGAGGAGGATGTGTGGTTGTGATCGTGTCACGGTGTCTATTCCGTCAATATTATTCAGTCACTGCTAGCCATTGGGACTGCCGGGCGTGCCGTAGTGCCCGGCCGGTGCCGGAGTCGATCTCGATCGTGAGGCAATCTGCAGCAAGGGCACCGCAGCCGTACCTTGGATTCCTGATCCGGTCGAACCTGAGAATCCGGCGGCTGTCGTGAGTTCCGGGCCCTCCACGATGCTGAATCCGCCGTCGCCGAGGCTGACCAGCTGCTCCCCGACCTGTTTCCCCGATCGTTTGAACAGCTTTTGGGAAAGCAGCCGCGCGACGCGAATCAGCATGAGCGTCCCGCCGATGACGCCATGCTTCTGTAGCATGGGAATCCAGCGCCACGGGGCCGAGTAAATACTCACAAACCCTTCATTCTGCAGGTCAATGAGATCGCGGGGCGAGAGGTCTCCGACCGTTGTGACCGCTGACCCGTAGCGGCGATACTCCGAGAAGTCTTTCGTCATGAGCTTCACGCCCTTGTCACCCTTCACGGCAAGTTCATGAAATTCGGTGCCCGGATAGGGAACGGCAATCGCAAAGTTGGCTTGTTTGACTTCCCGCGCGTTGCGCAAGAACGTCAACGTCGCCATGACGGTGTCCCTCGTTTCACCCGGGAGTCCGATCATCACGGAGTTCAGCGCTTCGACCCCGTATTTATTACAGATGCCATTCGCTTTGACGTAATGTTCGAGCGGGACCTGCTTCTTCATGGTCCTGCGGATTTCTGGATCGACCGTTTCCAGTCCGAACGACAGCCGGATCAATCCGCTCTTCACGAGACGGGCAATGACCTCATCCTCAACTAGATTGGCTCTGGTGCTTCCTTCAAAGGTAATCTCCAGCTTCTCCTGAGTGATGAGCTCGGCAATTTCGAGAATGTGTCCTTTCCAAAGAGTCATGACATCGTCGACGATGTAGAAGTGGCGGGTGCCGAACTGTTCGACGACCTGCTTCATCTCATTGACGACCGAGCGCGGCGACCGGACTCGCATCTCGGTTGTTTTCAAGGCTTCCGATGCGCAGAAAATGCACTTCCACGGACAGCCGCGCATGGTTTGGATGGAGGTGAACGGCAAGCGTCCCCGCAAAGTACCGAGTTTATAGCGTGACATGTCCAGCCGATGCCGGGCCGGCGCCGGCAATGCATCCAGGTCGGTGATGTCTGCCGGTTGACCGGTCGACACCAGTTCGCCGTTTCGCTTGAAAATGATCCCGGCGACGTTCGAGACATCCCTTCCCTGCCCAAGCTGGTTCAAAAACTGCGGCCAGGATTCTTCGGCTTCGCCGACAAAGGCGTAATCGAACGCCGGGAGCAATGCTTCTTCCTTCATGATGGTGATATGCGGCCCGCCGACGGCGATAGTAATCTGAGGCGCGATGCGTTTGATGCCTTCGGCCACGGCTTTGCTGATATGGAAGAACGGGCTCGTTGCGGTGAATCCGATCACATCAGGCTTCAGCGCCACGGCACGCTGGACCATGGCGTCCAGAGTAATCTGCTCGGCCTCCCCGTCCATGATCGTCACATCGTGACCGTGCTGTTCGGCAATCGCGGCCAGTAAGGCGAGATTCAGCGGCGGCCAGGTTGAATTACGCCGCGCAAAGTGACCGAATAACCCATAGGCACCGGTCCAGGAGGGGTAGAGTAAAAGCACCTTCATCGGGCACCTCGTATCGGTTCAGTAAGGATCGTCATCAGGATCATTCTGCTTACGGCTGCTGCGCTTTCACGACGTCGGGGTATTCCGGATTCATCCATCCCTCGGCCGGTTCGATCGTCATGTTCTTGCGGAACTCATCGCGCGGGAGATAGGGATACATATCCTCGATGGGTGTCTTCCATCCGAAGATTCTCGGCTCATAGGTGTGATACTCGTGCATGTCCACATCGCAGACGACCGGTCCGTCGAATTGCAGCACTTCTTCGATCTTGGCATCCATCTCGGCATGATTGGCGATGGTCACGGTCTTGATGCCATAGGCCTGCGTGAGTTTCATGAAGTCCGGAGGCCGGTAGCCTTTCGGGCCGCAGGCCTCGGCGCGGCCCTGGAAATTTGTTTCCTGGTAGGCTTTGGTGATGCCGTAAATATGATTATTCAGGATGAAGGTTTTGACCTTGACTCCGTAATTCACGAAGGTCTGCAGTTCTTGAGGATTCATATTGAAGCCCCCATCGCCGATGGTGCAGACGACTTGGCGTGACGGATCGGCAAACCAGGCGCCCATGGCACCGGCAAACGAGAAGCCCATGGGGGAATTGCCGTTGTTCGTCAGGTTCCG
>CAYHNM010000160.1:0-4643 GCA_964357985.1 uncultured Nitrospira sp.
TCGCACTGCTCCTGATCGGAGTGCGTGCCGTCGGCGGAGAGTTCTAGGCCGCAGGTATCGTTTGAATAACGTAGCAGCAAGGGAGGTGTCATGCTGTTTCGTGATCGTCGCCATGCCGGGATTCTGTTAGCCAATCATCTGCAGGCCTATCGGGGTGCTCATCACGCGGTCGTGCTCGCGCTTCCGCGCGGAGGGGTCGTGGTGGGACATGAGCTGAGCATGGCGCTCCATCTGCCGCTGGACGTCTTTATCACCCGCAAGATTGCGGCGCCCGAATCACCGGAGTATGCCGTCGGGGCCGTGAGCGAAACGGGTGCGGTCTATCTCAACCAGGAAGCCGTGCGGGCCATGCAGCTGTCTCACGAGGATCTCGACGGACTGATCGCCGCGCAGCGCCGTGAAATCGAGCGGCGGCGGGTGCTCTATCGCGAGGGGCGTGAGTTGCCGACCCTGCATCATCGAACCGTGATTCTTGTCGATGACGGCGTCGCCACAGGGGCCACGTTGTTTGCCACGCTCGATGCGCTCGCGGCGCTGAATCCTTTGCGCGTCGTGGTGGCGATGCCGGTTGCGCCGCCCTCGACAGCCGAACGCATTCGTGCACTCGTCGATGAGTGCGTCATTCTCTCGACACCGGAACCGTTCGCCGCCGTCGGCTGTTTCTTCGAAGAGTTCGAGCAAGTGACGGACGACGAAGTGATCCGCACCCTGCACCAGGCCAATGAGGCCTTCCAGGGCGAACCCAATGCCCGACGGACACGATCTGTCATGCCTTCAACCAAGGGAGTCTGACCGATGACTACTAGTCCTTCTGCCGGAGGCCATGAGGCCCGCCGAGACCGTTTTGTTGAGGAATACCGACACGACTCGTACAAATTGCCGAGCAAGCTGGCAGAACCGACCGTGTGCCCCACCTGTAGCGCTGTGTTTCATAAGGGACGGTGGAGTTGGGCCGCCCCGCCGGCCGGCGCGCATGAAACGATCTGTCCCGCTTGCCACCGGTTGCAGGACAAGCGCCCGAAGGGAGTGCTCATGCTGAAAGGCACTTTTGCCTCTCAGCAATCTGAACAGGTGATGGGGGTGATCAAGAACATCGAGATGAAAGAGAATAAAGAGCACCCGCTGGCCCGCATTATGAGCATCGACACGACCCCGGACGGCCTGGTGGTCTCGACCACGGATGCGCATTTACCCAGACAGATCGGCGAGGCACTGAAACAGGCCTATCATGGTGAGCTGGACATCCACTATGGCGAAGGAGAGGATTCCGTCCGGGTGAACTGGACGAAATCCTAAGACCCCGACCCAAGGCCGGGAATGCAGCACAGGGAGCAGCCATGAAGATTGTCGCAGGTGTCGATTGGTCCGATGAGGCGTTTGCCGCGGTTGAGCAACTGGGCCTCCTGTACAAACCGGACGAAGTCCTGTTGGTCCACGGAGCGGACCTGGGGATGTTTCAGTCCCCTCTTATGGCCGGAGCGGCCAATCTGCAAGGGTACGACGAGTTTCGCGGGGCGATGATCGACGCGGGACGCCAGGCCGTCGAACGGGGGCGAACCGTGTTACCCTCCGATATTCCTTCCGTGCAGACCAAGTCCGAACCGCATCACGCCGCCGCGTTCATTCTCGACAACGCCAACGCCCTCAAGGCTGATCTCATCGTCGTCGGCACGCATAACCACTCCCGCCTCGCAGAACTCCTCGTCGGCAGTGTGTCGCATCATGTATTGCTCCACTCATCCATCCCGACGCTCATCGTCAAAGGCAAGGCCAAGCCCGTCGCGCGCGCGCTGCTGGCCGTTGAGGGCCGCGACGATGCCGACCGCGTGCGGTCCTGGCTCATGGCGCACCCGTTCAGAAATCCTATGGCCCTGACCATCCTGTCGATCGTGCCGTCACTCACGATGGTTGAGCCGGTTATCATGGCCGGGTATCAAACCTGGTCTGAGGAGCACAAGCGCCAGGCTGAACAGATCGTGGCCGAAACCGCTCAGACCTTAGCCGGCCCGCGCTTTACCGTCACCACCGAGGTCCGGACGGGCGATCCGGTCTCTGCGGTGTGTGCCGCGGCTGCAGGGTACGATTTGATCATTGTCGGATCGCACGGACGTCAGGGAATAGATCGGTTCCTCCTCGGCAGCGTGTCGCATGGCATCGTTCACCGAGCGGGTTGTTCCGTCCTGGTCATACGCTAACGACGTCTTACAAAAGGAGCTGCACCAACATGAAACGACTTGCCGTAGGGTGTGCGCTCACGATCATCGTCTTCGGATCCTCCTGGGCCGCCGGGCAGACCGCGCGCGGGAACCCTGAAGCGGGCCGGGCCGTCTACGAGAAACAATGCCTGCGCTGTCATGGCAGTAAGCTGGATGGAAAGGGGCCGGATAGCCAGGATCTCATCGTCCGCCCCGCCGATCTGCAAGCGCAGGCCTCTCGCACCAAGACTGATTGGGAGTTGCTCGTCACCATCTCCAACGGCGTGCTGTTCAGCCCGATGCACGGGTTTCGCGGCAAGCTGACGGATCAGCAGATGCTGGATGTGCTGGCGTACATCAGAAGTGTCGCTCCGCCTGAAATCGTCAGTTAGAGGCGGCCTGATATCCACTGGAGCGTTGGCGGTGCCTGCTCAGCCTGCAGCTCGACAGTCCCGGGCGGCCGTCTCGCTCAACTCTTTTTTCCATCCCCGCACGGTGGCCGTCGTCGGCGCGTCGCGGAAAGCGGACGGGATCGGCCATCGCATCCTGCTCGCGCTCCTGGGCAGCCGGTTTTCCGGCGCAATCTTCCCGGTCAATCCACATGCAAGCGAAGTGGCCGGGCTCAAAGCCTTCCCGTCGCTGACCGCCGTGCCGGGCCCCGTTGATCTCGCCGTCATCGCCGTTCCGCCCGATGTCGTCCTGGCGGTTATCGACGACTGCGCCGCCAAGCAGATTCAAGCCGTCGTCCTTATCACGGCAGGATTCGCCGAAACCGGCGCATCGGGCATGTCGCTCGAACAGCAGCTGCTGGAGAAAGTCCGCCGGCATCGTATTCGCCTCATCGGACCGAATTGCTTCGGACTGATGAACCTCGATCCCGCCGTACGACTCAACGCCACGTATACGCCGGCATTTCCTCCCGCGGGCCGGGTCGCTTTCGCGTCGGAGAGCGGCGGGTTCGGACTCGCCGTGGTCACAGCGGCACAGCGACTCAATCTCGGTCTGTCCGGTTTCGTCAGCGTCGGCAATCACGCGGATGTGTCGGTGCTCGATTTGCTTGAATACTGGGAACAGGACAAATCCACCGACGCGATTCTCCTGTACCTGGAAACCATCGTGGAGCCCCGCCGCTTCAGGCTGATTGCCGGGCGGGTCGGCAGACGCAAACCAATCATCGTATTGAAAGGGGGCCGGACAGCGGCAGGCCAATCCGCCGCCGGTTCGCACACCGCAGCGCTGGCCACAAACGAGACGGCCGTTGACGCCCTCTTCACGCAATGCGGCGTGATCCGCGCAAACACGCTGGACGAATTTCTGGCCCTGGCGACCGGCCTTTCCGCCCAGCCGATGCCTCACGGACGGCGCGTCGGCATCCTGACGAATTCCGGCGGCCCCGGCGTGCTCTGCGCGGACAGTTGCGTCGCAGAAGGATTCAACCTGCCGCAGCTTTCAGACCCGACGCAATCCGCTCTCGCATCATTTCTTCCGCCCACCGCCGCGCTGAGCAATCCTGTCGATGTCATCGGCTTTGCCACAGAGGACCAGCATGCGCGGGCCGTCGAGACGATGCTCACGGCGGACACGCTCGATGCGCTCATCATCGTGCACGTCTCGGTCCGCCCCGAAGACAATCCCCCCGTCGCAGCCGGAATCGTCCGGGGCATCCGCGCAGCCCGCCGGACGAGCGGCAAGCAGAAGCCGGTCTATATCTGCTGGATGGCGGAAGGCGATCTGGATCGGACATTCACCATGGACGGAGAAACCATTCCCACCTACCCGCATCCGGAGATTCCTGCCCGCATCATCAACCGGGCGCTCACGTACACAACCTGGCGTCACCAGCCGACCGGACAGATGCCGCGCTACCCCGATGCCGACTTGGACAACGCCAAAGCGATTTGCTCGAAAGCCTTGTCCGACCATGGACCGGGATGGCTCACCACGCAAGAGACCCGCGCGCTCCTCGCAGCGATGCAACTCCCCCTGGCGCAAGGGCGAATCGCCGCCACTGCGGAGGACGCCGTCAAGATTGCAGGTGAAATCGGTTATCCCGTGGCAGTGAAACTCGCGTCCCATACGATCCTGCACAAGACCGAGATCGGCGGCGTACGTTTGAACCTGGCCGGGGAACAAGCCGTACGTGACGCGTTCGAAGCCATCAGGGCCAGGCTCGCGCAGGAAGGCAAACCGGATGCGATGGAAGGTGTGCTGGTGCAGCCGATGATTTCAGACGGCGTGGAAGTCATGGCCGGGATGACCCGCGATCCGCTCTTCGGCCCCCTGATCGCGTTCGGGCTGGGCGGCATTCATGTCGAGATTCTCGGCGACGTGCAGTTTCGCCTCGCGCCGCTGACCGATCGCGACGCAACTGAGATGGTAGAGAAAATCAAAGGGTATCGATTGCTGCAAGGCTACCGCGGCCGGCCGGCAGTGGATAGGGAGGTGATC
>CAYHNM010000161.1:0-4600 GCA_964357985.1 uncultured Nitrospira sp.
TTTGGCCAGCAGCCAGTGGAACATCTCGGCATAGTTCATCTTGTAAATGTGGTCGCCGGCCAGAATCAGAAGATAGTCGGCCTGCTCGGTGTCGAGGAGGAACATGTTCTGGTACACGGCATCGGCAGTGCCCCGGTACCACTCCTCGCTGATGCGTTGCTGGGGAGGGACCGACGCGATGTATTCGCCGAGCTCCGAGTTCAAAATATTCCATCCGCTCCGGATGTGCTTGTCCAGCGAGTGCGATTTGTATTGAATCAGAACGGCGATCCGACGCAGGCCGGAGTTCAGGCAGTTGCTCAGCGCGAAGTCGATGATCCGGTACTTCCCGCCGAAGGGGACCGCCGGCTTGGCGCGTTGTTCCGTGAGGGGAGAGAGCCGCTCGCCTTTGCCCCCGGCCAGGATCATCGTGAAGATATTGTGCATCGCGGCGAATTGTAACAGGACGGTACTGAAATGGAAAGAAAGGGGAATGATTGACTTCGGGAACCGCAGAGACAATACTAGCCCCGATACGCGGTGGGCCTGAGGACAAAAGGAGTTCCTATGAAACGTGATCTGATTGTGGCCGCGCTTCCCCGCAAGAACGGCAAGGCCGTGAGCAAACAGGTCGTGGAGACCGAAAGCGTTTCCTGGCGGGTGGAGCGGTTGGAAGCCCAGCTACAAAAGCTCACCGAATTGGTGCGTGACCATGCCGAAGATGTGGACCGGTTGGTGCGGATCGTCGCGGAAGACCGGAATGTCATCCGGCAGCAGCTCTTGCGGAAGCATCACGAAAAAGTGCGCGTCCGGAAGCATCTCCGTGACGGGAGTGCCAAGGTCGGACTGGATAGTTGAGCATGCGGTGCGGTCCTCGCCCCTGTTTCCCTCTGCGGTGTTCCCCGACATAGGATTCCGGAGCCGTGGCTGACCTGAGCATCGACATTCGAGCCCTGGTCAAGCGTCACGGCGCGACGCTCGCCGTCGATCATGTGTCCCTGCAGATTCGCCGCGGGGAATTCTTTTCACTCCTCGGCCCCAGCGGGGCCGGGAAGACGTCACTCCTCAGAATGCTGGCCGGGTTCGAAACGCCCGATGCCGGTGACATTCTCATCGACGGCCAATCGATGGCGGGGGTTCCGCCGAATCGCCGGCCGGTGAATCTCGTCTTTCAGTCCTACGCGCTCTTTCCTCACATGTCGGTCGCAGAAAACGTCGCCTTCGGCCTCGAAATGCAATGCGTGCCGCGCGGAGAAATTGCCGAACGGGTTGGGGCTACGCTCGATTTGGTCCGATTGCAAGATAAGCGGGACCGTTTGCCGGGTCAGCTCTCAGGCGGCGAACAGCAACGGGTGGCGCTCGCTCGGGCACTCGTCAATCGGCCTGCGGTCGTCTTGTTGGATGAGCCCTTGGCCGCGCTGGATCAGCAGCTCCGACAACAAATGCAAACCGAGCTCAAAACCATTCAGGCGCAAGTGGGGCTTACGTTTGTGTGTGTGACGCATCATCAGGAGGAGGCGTTGGCGTTGTCCGACCGGCTGGCGGTCATGCAGCAGGGGCGGGTGATGCAAGTCGGGCGGCCGGAGGACCTTTATGAGCGTCCGGAGAATCTGTTTGTGGCGCGATTTGTCGGGGTCAGTAATGAGGTGTGCGGAACCTTGGCCGATGTTCAAGCCGGCGGGGGGACCCTCATGCCGAGCGACGTCTCCCCATCGCGGGGGATTCGTGTATCGGTCCCTGCCGGTCTTCAGTCCGGCATACAGGTCGTGATGACGGTCAGACCTGAGCGCATTCGCATCACGCCGGGCCATGTCGCGGATGTCGGGTCGAATTGTCTGCAGGGCGTGGTCGAGACGATGCGCTATATCGGCAGCGAATGGCAGGGGGTCGTGCGGATCGGACCGTCAGTGCGCTGGACCATTCATGCCTCCAATGCCGCATCAGGGAGTCGTCCGGTTGCGGTCGGGGCGCCCGTCTCGCTGCTGTGGAATTCAGCTGATGGAGTGGTGATCCCCCTGACATGAATCCATGGTCATCTTCAAAAGAGACTGCGGCCGGTCTTGGTTCCCGCTTTCGGGGTTGGCGACTGCTCGGTCCCGGTCTGCTGTGGACCACCGTCTTCTGTCTGCTCCCGATGGTCGTCGTTCTGGCGGTGAGTCTTGCCACGCGCGGCACCTACGGGGGTGTCCTATGGGAGTTCAGTCTGGACAACTATCGCGACCTGCTGCATCCCCTCTACGGGCGGATCTTCGGGCAATCGCTGTTGCTGGCCGGGATGACTACCGGGATGTGCCTCGCGCTGGGATTTCCCCTGGCCTACTATATCGCCCGGCTGCCGCCGCGGCGGCAGGCTCTGTGGCTGATCTTCATCATGATTCCGTTCTGGACGAACTTCCTTGTGCGGACCTATGCCTGGATTTTTATTCTGCGAACCGAAGGGCTGCTGAATACCGTGCTCATGCAATTGCATCTGATCTCGACTCCGCTCGACCTGCTCTATTCCAATCAGGCGGTGCTTCTGGGGCTCGTCTACGGGTATCTGCCGTTTATGGTTTTGCCGCTCTATGCGGCCATTGAACGGATTGATCCGGCCTTGATCGAAGCGGCCTGGGATCTCTATGCGGACCGGTGGTCGCTGTTCCGTCGGGTGCTGATTCCGCTGACGAAGCCCGGAATCATTGCCGGCTGTGTGCTGGTGTTTATCCCCTCGCTGGGCGCGTACCTGACGCCGGATCTGCTCGGCGGCGCGCGCAGCATGATGGTGGGGAATCTGATTCAACATGAGTATCTGGTCGCGCGGGATTGGCCGCTGGGTTCGGCGTTGTCCATCGTGCTCATGTTCATTGTCATGGGCAGCCTGCTGTGGTATTTCAACGCACAATCGCCGCAGACCCGCGAGCGAGGCGAGCAATGATAAGACAGGGATTCTGGCTGCAAAGCATCAGCGGACTCGGCATAGCGTTCCTGTATCTCCCGATCATTGTTCTGGTGGTGTTCTCCTTTAATGCGTCACGTCTGTCGGCGATGTGGCAGGGCTTTTCCTGGCACTGGTACGGGGTGCTGTGGCATGACGAAGCGCTATTGGCCGCTGCGGCGAATTCGCTGTGGGTTGCGGCGCTGTCGACCAGTTTTGTGGTGCTACTTGGAGTACCGGCCGCGATGGGGTTGGAGCGCCTCAGGGGGCGTGGCAGGCAGGCGCTGGAGACGATCTTTTTGCTGCCGCTTGTCCTTCCTGAAGTGATGATGGGTGTGGCGCTGTTGCTGTTCTTCGTGATGATTCAATGGCCGCTGAGTCTGGCCACAGTCGTCATCGGTCACGCTGCGTTCAATTTGCCCGTGGTCATTGTGATGGTGCGAGCCAGGCTGCAGAAGCTCGATCCGCGACTGGAGGAGGCGGCGAGCGATCTCGGCGCGTCGGCGTGGCAGACGTTTTACCGGGTGACCTGGCCCCTGGTCCGTCCGGCTGTGCTGGGGGCTGCGCTCCTGGCGTTCACGATTTCGCTCGACGATTTCATTGTCACGTTCTTTGTCGCCGGTCCCGGCGCCACCACCTTGCCGCTCAGGGTGTATTCCATGATCAAGTCCGGTCTTTCTCCGGAGATCAATGCCCTGTCTTCCGTGCTGGTCCTGGCTTCCATGGGATTGGTCGGCCTGTCTTTGGTGTTTCAACGGCGGTAACGCTGCCTATGTCTGTCTCACAAGATTTCGTCAAAGTTCTGGGGTTTGCCGCGATCGCCATTCTTTTATGGAATGGGTGCGACCGGGGGCGAGAGACCAATCAGCAGGGCGGCGCCGGTGCCATGGTGACGCTGCACTATTTCACCTGGTCGGACTATGTCAGCCCGGAATTGATCCATGAATTTGAGCAGGCGCATGGCGCACGTGTTGTCGTCGATACGTTCAGCAGCAACGAAGAGTTGCTGGCCAAGCTCCAGGGTGGGGCTTCCGGATACGACGTCGCGGTTCCCTCTGATTTCATGGTGTCGATCATGGCTGCACAAGGGATGCTGGCCGAGTTGGACTCTGCCGCATTGCCGAATCTGAAGGCGCTTGAGCCGCATCTCCAGCATCCCGCCTTCGACCCGACGCATCGCTATGCCGTGCCGTATCTCTGGGGGACGGTGGGAATCGGCTACGATTCAACGGTGGTGACGCCGCCGCCGGACAGGTGGGACATTCTGTGGGATAGCCGCTACCGAGGCAGAATCAGCATGTTGAACGATCAGCGGGAGGTTTTCGGGGCCGTCCTGCGTTCGATGGGGCAATCGATGAATACGACCGATCCCACGGTGATTGAAGCCGCCAAGCACAAGCTGATCGCTCAGAAACCGCTGGTGAAAACCTATGCGAGTGAACACTACGATCAGCTGTTAGCGTCCGGCGACGTGGTTCTGGCGCAAGGGTGGGGAGGGCAGGTCGCGCGGGCGATGCGTGATCGCCCGTCGATTCGCTATGTGGTTCCCAAGGAAGGGGGGACGATCTGGGCCGATTGCCTCGTGGTCCTTCGTACGTCACCGAATAAGGCGTTGGCCATGCAGTTCATCAATTTTTTAATCGATGCGCGCGTGGCAGCACGCACCTCCGAGCGACTGCTTTTTGCCGCGTCGAACCGGGAGGCGCG
>CAYHNM010000162.1:0-504 GCA_964357985.1 uncultured Nitrospira sp.
AAGCGCCGTGCGAGTTCTCTCGTCAGCTCTAGATGAGGTAGTTGGTCTTTGCCTACCGGAACGAAGTCCGGCTTGTACAACAAGATGTCGGCGGCCTGGAGCACGGGATAGCCGAGAAAACCGTAGGTGCTGAGGTCTTTTTCTTTGATCTCGTCCTGTTTTTCTTTGTAGGTCGGGTTCCGCTCCAGCCAGGACACGGGCACCATCATGGAGAGCAGGAGATGCAGCACGGCATGTTCGGGAATATGCGACTGGATAAAGACGGTCGACCGTTTCGGGTCGATGCCGGCGGCCAGCCAATCGATCAAGAGCTCGCGCACGAATTCGCGGATACGGCTGGTATCGGCGTAGTTCGTCGAGAGGGCGTGCCAGTCGGCGACGAAGAAGAAACACTCATAGTCTTCCTGCAGGGCCTTCCAGTTTTCCAGGGCGCCGAGATAGTTGCCTAAATGCATCAAGCCGCTGGGTTGCATGCCGCTGAGAACGCGTTTACGGAGTGTTGTG
>CAYHNM010000162.1:604-4590 GCA_964357985.1 uncultured Nitrospira sp.
GTCATTGCGAGGCTCCTGCGCCGAGGCCCAGTGCCGTCGACAAGATCGTGCCGGATAGGGCAGTGGCGAATGTGCTGGTGATAGTGTGGATGACGCGGAGTGCGGTGTTGACGATCCTGAGCTTGATCGAGATCGTCATACTGCTGTGGATCGGGCTCACACGTGCAGTGGTCATTGCGAGGCTCCTGCGCCGAGGCCCAGTGCCGTCGACAAGATCGTGCCGGACAGGGCAGTGGCGAATGTGCTGGTAATGGTGTGGATGACGCGGAGTTCTTTATCGAAGACGATCAATCCCATGAGAATCATCATGCCGTAGGGCTCCAATCGCGCGAGCGCGAGAGCCGGGGTCGGAGGCAGGAGACAAGTGAGGATGCGCCCACCGTCGAGCGGCGGGATCGGAATTAAATTGAAGAGCGCCAGAAAGACGTTGATCATCACCGAGTAGAGGGCCATGACGCTGATGGGCAGCAGGATCATGGTGGCCAGGCTCGATGGGTCGGTATCGGCATTGCCGGGACGTTTTGCCAGCAGGGATGGATCGAAGGCAAAGAGCGCCGCGACGACCAGCGCACCGATGATCGCTAAGACGAGATTCATTCCGGGCCCGGCGGCGGCGACGAGCGCCATGTCCCGTCGAGGCTGGCGCATGTTGCGCGGATCGACGGGGACCGGCTTGGCCCAGCCGAGGAGAAAACTGCCCGGCAGCGCGAGGCAGAGCAACGGCAGAATGATGGTGCCGAGTGGGTCGATATGCGCCAGGGGATTCAGCGTCAGGCGCCCTTGCATTTTCGCGGTCGGATCGCCGCATTTGTCGGCGGCCCACCCGTGGGCATACTCATGCAGCACCATTGCGAAGAGGAGCGGGAGGCCCATGTATGAAATCTTATGGAGGATGGGAGCGAGTGTGTCCATAGGGTGGTCCGCTAGTCGAGTTGGACAAATTTCCCGTGTTTGACTTGGAGCAGTGCGAGGGGGCGTTGGAGGGTGCCTTCAGCTCCGAAGCCGGCCGGTCCCATCAGTGTGGGGAGATCGCGCTGCGTGGTCAGGAACTCTCGAACGGCGTCGCCCGACGTCGCTCCCCGGCGAATCGCTTCCAGGACCAGCTTGGCCGCATCGTACCCTTGCATGGTGAACAGGGTGGGGCTGCCCTGAAACCGTTTCTGAAAGCGTTGGACGAAATCCTGGACGCCGGCATTGGCGCTCTCCGCGAAGAACCCGTCCACAAACACGGCCCCGTCCACCGTGCGGTCTGCCGTGCGCAGGAAATCCGGCGAGTTCCATCCGTTTGTTCCCAAGAGCGGGACTTTGACGTCGTGAAAGGCGAGTTGTGCCGCGAGCAGGCCGATTTCACTGGCGCGGCTGGGAATGAAGATCGCGTCGAATCCCGGCGTATAGAGAATCCGCTTATCGGTCTTGCTGACCGGTTTTCCCGCCGGGCGCGAGGGATCGTAGGGAACCGCGAGGCCGTATTTCTTGAGGTCTTCAGCCTTGAGCCTCTTGATCTGTGGTGAGAAGTCTGAATCGCCCTCTTTGAACGATTCCATGGCGATGACTTCGCCCTCATGCTGCCGGACTTCTTGCGCAAAGAGTCGCGCCTGTTCACGGCCATACGTGGTATCGGGATACAGAATGCAAAATCGGCGGTAGCCTTGTTCGCCGGTGGCATAGCCTGCGATTCGCTTGGCTTGGAGGGCATAGGTCAGTGTGGTGCTGAAGACAAAGCTTCCCAGTCGTCGGACGTTGGGGAATGTGGCTGCAGGGGTAATCAGCGGGACTTTTGCGCGTTCGGCCATCTCGGCCATGACAGGGAGATTTTTCGAGAGCATCGGCCCGATGACGGCCAATGGCTGGTCTTCGTTCAGCAGTGTGGCGTGGTCTTCGAGAAACGAGGGTTTGTCCGACTCGTTGTCTTTCACGATCAGTCCGACGGGCGGCATCCCCGACTGTTCGCGCGCGCGCTCGACTGCCAGCTGAATGCCTTCAAGCACCTCATTGGCGAACGGCGCGAGGCGTCCGGACAGCGGCAGGACCGTGGCGATGAAGAATTGGTTCGCCTTCAGCCTGGTCTTCAGCTGCGCCAGCGTGTCGGTTGCCCTTGGGCCGTAGGGGTGTTCGGGGAATTGCGCGAGAAATTGTTGAATCTGGCGTTCAGCCAGATGGTCCTCTCCACGGCCGGTATAGAGCTCGATCAGACGGATGGCGGCCAGATCGCCGGGGAACGATTTTGGATAGAGATCGTGCAGTCGCGTGAGCGCTTTCTTGTCCAGCTTCTCGTTGATGAACTCGCGAATCTGCGCGCGCGTCTCCGCCACGTGTTCTTCGGTGCCGGCGGCGCTTTCCTGCAGCAGGGCTTCGATGGCGCGGACATACTCTTTTTTCTGCACCAGAAATTCGGCGGTGAGTCGGAGCGCTTCGTGCTTCGTATCATCATCGGTCGTGCCCGTGCGCAGTTGGGTGAGCAGGGGCAGCGCCAGATCGATATTGCCCATGGCCGCGTGGGTGCGGGCCAGCATGATCTTCCCTCGCTCGTTCACGTCGGACGCCGGGAATTCAGTCTGCAGCTGGTTCAAGTATTTGATGGCCTCGGAATATTCCTTCATGCTGTACAGAGCGGCTCCAAGCAGCAGGTAGGTATCGTCCAAATGTTCCGGGCGCGGGGAGGTCGCGAGAAACCGTCGAAGGACAGTGGCGGCGGACTCTGCCTCGCCCTTGTCGATCAATCGTTTGGCTTGAGACAGCACCGGGGGGTCAGGCAGCGGCGCTTTGAGTTCCGCAGCAGGGGCCGGTTGGGGCTGGACCGTGACCCCTGCCAGGCTCAAGGCCAGGACGACGATCAAGCGGCGGCAGGCAAGCAGTCGTGAGTATGTGCGCTGAGAACCCATTTAGAGGCAGCAAAGAGCATGCGGGTGGTTATTAGATGACACGCTGTGACTAGTATCGGAAAGGGTGCGGAAGTGTCAAGGAGAACCGCGGTTGGTTCGTTGAGTTCATCTGGCAAGTTGGCTATAGTCTGTCGCGAGACAGGTCGCAGTACCGCAGTGTTCTTGATTCGCCTACTCCTCGCGCCTTTCTTCTTATGGCTACATCCACCGATCAGATCCTCGATCCGCTGGTTGAACGGTATCTTGGGCAACTTCGAGTTGAAGGTGGGTTGGCGACTAACACGCTGGAGGCCTATCGGCGTGATTTGATCAAGTTGCAGTCATTTCTTGTTCAGCACCGGATCGGAATGGGTGAGGCAGTCGTGCCCCAACAGCTCACCGGGTTTCTCGCGTCCCTGAAAGAGCATCGTCTGTCCTCGGCGTCGATGGCGCGCACGATGTCGACGTTGCGCGGCTGGTTTCGATTTCTCGTGCGCGAAGGGTTGTTGCCGGTCAGTCCGATGCAGGATTTGTCGGTGGCCCGGCGGGCCGTGCGGTTACCCAAAACGCTGACGATGGCGGAGGTCACGGCCCTATTAGATTTGCCGCCATTGCCCGCATTGGAAGATCAGCGTGATCGCACGATGCTGGAATTGATGTATGCGTCGGGATTGCGCGTCTCTGAGTTGGTGTCGGTGGAACTGGTGCGCCTAGATCTGGGCGTGGGTTGTCTGCGGATTGTCGGGAAAGGGGCGAAGGAGCGCCTTGTGCCGATCGGCGAAGCTGCGAGAGCGGCGCTGGCGCACTATGTCGATCACGTTCGTTCCGCCATTTTGAATCGGCGGGCTTCGCGTGCGCTCTTTGTTTCTCGGCGCGGGGGGCCGTTGACCAGGCAGGCCTTTTGGAAGATCGTGAGCCGGCGCGCTCAGCGCGCGGGCATTGCCAAGCCGATCTCGCCACACATGCTGCGACATTCATTTGCCACGCATTTACTTGAAGGGGGGGCCGATTTGCGCGCGGTGCAGGCGATGCTGGGCCACGCGGATATTGCCACGACGCAAATCTACACCCATGTTGAACGGGGCCGGCTGAAACAGGTTCATCGGCGATTTTTCCCCCGGCAGG
>CAYHNM010000163.1:0-4563 GCA_964357985.1 uncultured Nitrospira sp.
GCCGCCGCTCAAGCCGAATTGGAGACCGATCAACGGCGACAACACGACCACCGGAAACCACGACACCAGCCAATGGGCTGCGATTTTCCCCAACACGAGCGCCGCCAACGGATGAGGCGTCAGCAGCATCTGTTCCAATGTGCCGTCCTGATAATCGGTCGCGAACAACCGGCCAAGCGACAGGAAACAGGAGAGCAGCGCCGCAATCCACAACACTCCCGGCGCAATCGTCCGCAACACGGCTGGCTCGGGTCCGATACCCAACGGGAATAGGGTGGCCACAATCACGAAGAACAGCAGTGTCGTGGCGATATCGGCTCGGCGGCGCCAGGTGAGCAGAAGATCGCGCTGGATAAGGCCGAAGACCGCGCCGGCCACGCCCCCCTGCATCATTCGCCGAGCCTGAGCTGCTGAACCGTTGATGGATCGAGTCCCATGGCTTGATGCGTCGCCGCCACCACAATGCCACCCCGTTCGACCTGCCGCTGCAATCGCTCGCGAAGCAGTTGAGCGGATCGCGCATCGAGTGCCGTGAAGGGCTCATCCAGCACCCACAGCGGCTGCTCGCTACACCAGAGACGGGCCAGTGCCACTCGACGCTGCTGGCCTTCGGAAAGCACTCTGGTCGGCAGCCGGTAGCAGACGGGCTTGACGCCGATCGCCTCAAGGGCGGCACGCGCCAGCGCGGCGGTCACCGGATGGCCGCTCATCTGCATAGCCGCTTGAATATTCTCCATTGGGGTGAGGTCATCTTTCAGCCCTATGCGATGACCAATGTAGATTAAACCGGCGGTGAATGTCTCCCGCTGCTCTGCGATCGATCGCCCATGCCAGCGTATCGTGCCCTGATCAGGAGGCGTCAGACCGCAGATCGCCCTCAGCAACGTCGTTTTCCCGGATCCATTCGATCCTTCGATCGACAGCAGTCGCCCGGCCGGCACCGAGACAGTGACATACCGGAAGAGCTTCCGGTCTCCACGATGACAACTGAGCTCATGAATATCCAACATGGTTAAGAAAAATCCCAGCGCAGACCAAGGAAAAAGAATTCCCGCGTCGTCGAGTCTTTTTGCGATGGACTATTGGTCAATGTTTTCTCGACTCCGCCCGATCCCTCAAGTGTCCAGCTATTGAAAAACCGATAATCGAGTCGAATGGTCGGGGTCACCCGATACAAATCGACGTTGAGATTATCCTTTTGGTGGTACAAGAGCACGAACGTGTCGAACTGCCACTGTGGGCTCAGGCGTGCCAGCGTATTGAGCGAAAGAGACTGCCCGTTATAGGCAGGACTCGTAATGTAGCTGGCATTCGCGACGAACGTCGTGTTCTCGAACGGGAAGTTCGCCCCGATCGCTTGCGCCGTATACGTATAGATATTGCCAGTACCGGGCTGCGCTTGCAAGGAACAAGCGGCATCGCTCGTCGCATTTGGGTTGAGAAACAGCGTACTGGTCCCTGGAAGAATGACCAAGCAATTGGTCTGCCCCGTGCCTGAGATTCGGTTCAGCCGAACGTCTCCCCCGATTTGCCAATCTTTACTTACCGCTTGGAGAACGCCAACAAGGAACAGATTACTGGTCGCGGTGACCGCCTTGGCTTGCTCACGCAAGAGGTCGGCATTGGTGGGATTAATATTTTCAAGTTGGGCATTGGGGGTCCCGAAGAGCGCGTTCGTCGTCTGCAAATAGGGCGTGCGCCGATGGTCCGCCAAGAACGTGAATGTCGTTCCCTCGGTTACCCACGTTCCATTGAGCATCGCCACATTGAGGACGTTGTACGAGACATCGTAATCGACCAACCCGAAGGCATTTTTCCCGTTTTCGGCATACCGTAGCTCAGTGCCCACCGCACGACGATCCACGACGCCGTTGACCATTTGATTAATGTAGTACGCATTCCCGCTCCAGGCCTTGGCCACTGGGCCGATATCGACATTGACCCCGTAAAAATATCGCTTGAGATCGGCCCTGAAATTCCTCGGATCGTCAGGGACATAATTCGACGCCAAGCTAAATTGCCGGGGCTGCCCAGCAAGAAGATTCACGTTCAGAAACTGCGGAACCGCCGTGTACCGGAACCACACACCGTCGAACCGGAAGTCCAACACGCCGCCAGTGTTCCCAGGCTGACGCCCGACGCGAACGAAATAGGAATCCTGGCTGGAGTGTTCCAAGTACAGTGCTCGAAGACGGCTGATGTTGCGCCGGATCTCGGTATCCGCCAAGAGATCGGTCGTCTGGGTACCACGGACCACAACCTTGGTGTCATACTCGTCCTTGCGATAGCGCCCGGTGATGTCGAACGCCGATTGAAGCAACGACTGATCCTGATTGTTGAACTTTGTCGTAGCGTTCGACACTTTGTCGGTAATTTTCGTTTGTGAGTAGCCGCCGTAATAGTATTCATACACACTCCCATAGACCTTCATCTCATCGATTTTCTTCGCGGGCTTTTTCACCTTTCCCTGGGCAATGGCCGTCTTCAAGTCCGCAACCTTGGCCAAACGCTGCCGCACGCGAGCCGCCCCTTCTCCATCCGGATAAATTTTGAGGTAGTGCTCATATTCCGCCTTGGCTTTGTCGACATCGCCGGTCCCTTCTCTGGCCACACCGATCATCTCTTGCGCCTCACGAGACTGCTTGTTCGGAGGCAGATTAAGTGCCGCATTGAAGATCAAGACAGCTTTTTCACCCTCCTCGGCCGTCAGTGCTGCGCGTCCCAGCTCCATGAGATCAGCGGCATATCGTTCGATATCCATGCCGGGCGTGAACGGCGGAACATCAAAGGATTGTCCTGCGCCCTTCGCCACAGGCGGCTTAGGAACAGCAGGTCCTTTCACTTCAACCGGCGGAACGACTGAGATACCAGGCTTATCCAGCTTCACGGCAATCACGATGCGGCTGCTGCTCCGAATATCCCGCTGACTCACTCGAAATCGGACCGGCCGTTCGAACTTGATCGAGAGTCCATTGGTGGCTTGATCAGGAAAGGTCACTTGAAATTTCGGCACGAGATCGCTCGGAGGAGATGCCGCGAGCTCGCGCGCAAAACGACGGGATCGGTCCAGGTCGGGAAAGTCCAAGAAGATCCTGATGAGATCACCTTTCTCGGAAGGCGTATGCCTCAAGTACAAGGCTCGCGCATTGAACACGATATGGATCTCGGCCACACCCGGCGTCTCGACGATCTCGATGCGGTCGAGAACCTGAGCTTCAGCCATACCGGGAACGCCCAGAACAGCGATTGAGAGCAGTCCGATGAGTAACGGGATCCAGATCACATGACGCAACCTGCTTGTATAGCTCACCCTCAAGATTCGCTCCTGTCGGTATGGAGAATTCGACAAAAAGCGCCCGCCCTTATGGGCAAGGCGCTTATGCTGATGAATTAGAAACTGCCGGTGGGTCTATGTTGACCGGTACGGCTCTTCGAAATCGTCGTGAAAGTTGAATTGGTGTAGGTATGGCAGCTGCCGGAACAGTCCTTCAACTCCAAGACATTGTAATAGATGACCGGAGAGTCCACTTTCTTGTGCGGCCCCTGTTTGAAATCACCGGCGTGACAGCCGGCGCAGTCAGGCTTATATGCCGCAAACTTCCAGGCAATCACTTCGTTATTATTTGTATGGCAGGCACTGCACGCTACCCCAGCTCGGTGCGCTTTATAATAGGGCGTCGTATGCATGTAGGTTGTCACCGGCGTCCAAGCCGTCGTGTTTCCATGGCACTTGTTGCACGCCTGTGTCGTAACAAAATGGGCCCCGGACTTCCCTATGGCCAATGAACCATTATGGCAATTTGCACAAGGGATGGCTGCCACAACCGTATGGTTCATGGTGGCCGGCTTCCATCCCGTGGTCCTGTGGCAGCTGTCGCAGGAGACTCCAGTATTCAGGCCGCCCTTGTGCTGTGGGGGAATCCCGGTCGACGTCACGCCGTGACAGGTCTGACAAGTTCCCGGAGTCACCCCCGTATGGTTGAACGTCGCCGGCACCCAGGCGGTCGTGTTGTGACACGTGCTGCAGGCCCCCGGCGTCATCCCGCCTTTGTGCCCTGCGGGAATACCCCGCGCCACCGTATTGTTATGACAATTGGCGCACGGTGTCGCCGTCACCACCGTGTGGTTCATCGTGGCCGGGACCCAGGCGGTGGTCCGGTGACAGCTGTCGCAGGCAATGGCCCGGTTGGTCCCGCCCTTGTGGTTCGCTGGGATGCCCGTCGCCGTCACCCCGTGGCACGTCTGACATGTGCCCGGGGTCACACCCGTATGGCTAAACGTCGCCGGAGTCCATGCGGTTGTTCGGTGACAAGTGCCGCAGGCCCCCGGCGTCGCCCCGCCTTTGTGGCCCGCTGGAATCCCGGTGGCTATTGAGTTGTTATGACAGGTCGAACACGGCGTTGCCGTCACCACCGTGTGGTTCATCGTGGCTGGCCGCCAGCCGGTCGTCCGGTGACAGCTGTCGCAGGCAATGGCCCGGTTGGTCCCGCCCTTGTGGTTCGCTGGAATGCCCGTCGCATTGACGCCGTGGCAGCTCGTACAGGTCCCTGGCGTCACATTGGC
>CAYHNM010000164.1:0-1839 GCA_964357985.1 uncultured Nitrospira sp.
CGGCTGATGTGGGCCTATGAAAAAGCGTTTGAGCCGCTCGGCATTCACGTCGCCCAGATTTTACTGACCCACGAGGACCTCGCCGACCGCCGCCGATTTCTCAACGCCCGCTATACCCTCACGGCCCTCATCGGCTTCGGTGTGCTGCCGATCATCAACGAAAATGATACCGTGGCCGTCGAAGAAATCCGCGTCGGCGACAACGATACGCTCGCCGCGCAAGTCGCGCAGTTGGTCGACGCCGACCTGCTCGTGATCCTGTCGGATGTCGACGGCATGTTCACGGATGATCCGCGAAAAAATCCCGACGCCACGCTGCTCCCCATCATTCCCGAAATCACCGAAGAAGTCGAACGCAAAGCCGGCGCCTCCAGCACCTTCGAAGGCACCGGAGGCATGGCCACGAAAGTACGCGCCGCCAAGAAGGTCGGTGAATACGGCGTTGCCACGTTGATCGTCAACGGCCAACAGCCCGGGTTGCTCCCGAGGGTCTTGAAAGGAGAGCCCGGCGGGAGCCTCTTCCTCGCGAAGGAACGCCGCCTGAACAGCCGCAAGCATTGGATCGCCTTTACCCTTCGTCCGCGCGGACACATCCGGGTCGATCAGGGCGCCGTCGACGCCCTGACCCTGCGCGGAAAGAGTCTGCTCGCGTCAGGAATTACTGAGGTCACCGGGCAATTCGACTCCGGCGATCCGATCAGCTGCATCAATCAGGACGGAAAAGAATTTGCCAGAGGTCTCGTGAATTTCCCCTCAGACCTGCTGGGCCGCATGAAAGGGCTGAAGACCCAGGACATCCAGCAACAGATCGGGCCGCAGGAATATGACGAAGTGATCCATCGCGACAATCTGGTCATCCTCTAGTGCTGAGTGCTGGGTCCTGAGTACTGAGTTATGCGTTCATCCGATTCAGAATTCAGCCCCCCAGCACTCAAGACTCAGCACTCAGCACGACCTATGCGCCTTGGCCTCTTCGGCGGCAGCTTCAACCCCATTCACAACGGCCATCTGGCCATCGCCCGGAAAGCGCATGAGATTCTGGCCCTCGACATGACTCTGCTCATTCCGACGGGAGATCCCCCGCACAAGCAAGACGGAGCCCTCGCCCCGGCCCACTACCGATATGAAATGGTGCGTCTCGCCATCGAGGGAACACCCGGGTTCGAACTCTCCGACATCGAGATCGCGCGCCAGGGGAAGTCCTACTCGATCGATACCGTCCGTGAACTTCAGCGCCGGTATGGATCGGAAACTCTGCTGTATTTCCTGATCGGCCTGGATGCCTTCCTTGATTTACCCAGTTGGCGAGAACCCGATGCGCTGCTGGCCGCCTGCTCGTTCGTGGTCATCTCCAGGCCGGGGCAGTCGTTCCAGAACTTGACCACACTGCCCTTTCTTCGACACGTCACCCCCAACCAGCTGGCACCGTTGGATACCGGGGCACTCGATCGGCTTGACCTGCCACTCCCGTCCGGACACACGATCATCTGCTTACCGCTCCCGCCCTCTCCCATTTCTGCTTCCGACATCAGACATCGCATTCAGCGCGGGGCGATGCTGGCAAATTTGTTGCCGCCCCCTGTGGAATCTTATATACTTCGCCAACAGTTATATCGGGAGGATCAGCATCACACGCACATCTAAGGTCACAGCTATTGATATCGGTCGAGCGATGCTCGACAAGAAGGCCCTGGATGTCCAGATCCTCCACGTCGGTCCGTTAACCTCGATAGCAGATTACCTCGTCATTGGATCGGCAGAGTCGGACCGGCAAACACGCGCCATTGCAGACCATGTCAGCGACGTCCTGACCGACAAGGGCGACCGGCCGATCAGCAT
>CAYHNM010000164.1:1939-4544 GCA_964357985.1 uncultured Nitrospira sp.
ACGAAAATCGGTCTAGACCATGTTCAGACTGCTGCTCACCATCTTCCTCATCAGCGCGGGCGTCTTCATCTATAGTTATTTCCGCGAACTGAACCCCGGCATGGTGATGGTCCGCACCAGCTCTGCCGTGGAATTTGAGCTCAGCCCGGTGACGCTGGTGCTCATTTCCATGGCGATCGGCGCCGTGGTCGTGACCTTCGTGGTGGGCTTGCAACAAACCGCGCATGCCATCATCACCTGGCAAAGCAGCCGCCTGGCACGACGGAAAGAAAAAGTGGACGCCCTGCACCGTGAAGGCACCCACGCCTTCATGTCCAAACGCACGGTCGAGGCCATGAGCCTCTTTGAGAAAGCACTGGCGATGGACCCCAATCGCGTGGACTCTCTGCTGTGGCTTGGCAATATCTACCGCTCCGAACTCAACTATGCCGAAGCCATCCGGCTGCACCAGCATGCCCATCGCGTCGACGATCGAAATATCGAGGTCTTGCTGGAGCTGGGCAAAGATCTCGAGGGCGCCAAGCGCTATGAAGATGCGCTGCAGGCGTTGCAGAAGATTCTCAAGATCGAACCGGATAACCTGACCGCACTCATTCGGAAGCGCGACCTGCTGATCCGGTTGGAGAAGTGGAGCGATGCGCTGGAAATTCAACATCGCCTGTTGAAAGCGAATCTGCCTGAATCGGAAAAGCAGGCCGAAGCGGACCTTCTCGTCGGCTGCATGTACGAAGTCGGCCGTCAGCTGCTGGAACGGGGACACCCAGACAAGGCCCGCCGGTATTTCCGCGGGGCGATCAAGAAAGATCGCAGCTTCCTGCCGGCCTACATCGGCATCGGGGAGATCCTGATCCATGAAGGCAAGACAAAGGACGCGGTCGAGATCCTGAAAAAGGTCTACAACCGAACCAGAAGCGTCATCATCCTCCATCGTTTAGAAGAACTGTTCCTGGAGCAGGGCGAGCCGAGCGAGATCATCCGCGTGTACCAGGAAGCCCTGCAGCAAGACCCGCAGAATCCCGTGCTGCAGTTCTATCTGGGGAAGCTCTACTATCGCCTTGAAATGGTCGACGAAGCGTTCGACGTGCTCTCAACTATCGAAGGGCCGCAGGACCATCTGTTGGACTATCACAAGATCATGGCCAACCTGTACCTGCGCAAGCAGCACTTCGAGCAGGCCATCGTCGAACTCAAGAAAGCGCTCAGCTTCAAGAAGCGCGTGATTGTGCCCTACATCTGCACCCAGTGCCAGCAGGAATCGTTAGAATGGTCCGGCCGCTGCCGCCGCTGCGCCCGCTGGAACACCCTCACCGCGCTTCCCTGGCTCGAAGCCGGGCAACCCGCCGCAGGCGCAGAGAGCGACGCATCCTCCACCCGCACAGTCCCCTATCAGGGCATTGCTTCTCCGTTTGAAACCGTGTAGGTTTTCTCCCGTCTCGATACCGTACAATCCATATTGATCACATCCGTTTTCCGCACGCAGGACTGAAAGGTGTCTGTCATGACCGATTACATGCAACTGGCGAACAAAGCGCTCAACGATGAGCCCCTCACAAGAGCGGAATCGCTGTCCGTCTTGAACAGCCCGGACGACGACCTCCTCGCGCTGTTGCATGCCGCCTTTCAAGTCCGCTCGAAATACTTCGGCCGGACCGTCCGCTTGCAGATGCTGCAGAACGCCAAGAGCGGCGCCTGCATGGAAGACTGCCACTATTGCTCGCAATCGGCCGTCTCGAACGCGCCGATCGAGCGCTACAATCTGCTCCCGCAGAAACAGATGATCCAGGGTGCGCGCGAAGCCGCCGCCTCGAAGGCCCAGCGCTATTGCATCGTCATCAGCGGACGCAGCCCGTTGGATCGGGAAATCGACGAGATCGCCGGAGCCGTGCGTTCCATCAAGCAGGAAATCCCGATTCAGATCTGCTGCTCGCTCGGTTTGATGAGCGATGAACAGGCCAAGCGGTTGAAAGCCGCCGGCGTGGATCGCGTGAACCACAATCTGAACACCAGTGAGGCCTTCCACGAGTCGATTTGCACGACCCATACGTTCCAGGACCGCCTCTCGACCATCAAGAATGCGCGAGCGGCGGGATTAGAAATCTGCTCAGGCGGGATCGTCGGCATGGGCGAAAGCAACGAAGACCTCATCGACCTCGCTACCGCCCTGCGTGACGTGAAGCCGGATTCTATTCCATTGAACATGCTGAATCCGGTAGAAGGCACGCCCCTGGAGAACATCGACGCCCTCACACCGCAGCGCTGCCTCAAAGTCCTCTGCCTCTTCCGCTTCCTCCATCCGCGCACAGAAATCCGCATCGCCGGCGGCCGCGAGCACAACCTCCGCAGCCTGCAGCCCCTCTCCCTCTACCCGGCCGACTCGGTCTTCGTGAATAACTACCTGACGACACCCGGCTCCCCGGCCCCCGAAGTCTGGGGCATGATCGAAGATCTGGGATTCAAAATCGAAGTGGACTACCAAACGGCTGCTGAAAAAGGCCCTCAGCTTCGTTCTCAGTCGCTCGAACCCCTCAACGTGCAGCACTAGCACGCCTCGGGGTCCTCACTTCCCTGCGGCCTTGCTGAACGCCTTTTTGAGCAGCCTTAACCC
>CAYHNM010000165.1:0-4539 GCA_964357985.1 uncultured Nitrospira sp.
ATCTGGGTGTCAAGGATCTGCACGTCTTATGCCCTCTCTTGTCGTGAGGGTATTGCAATGAAAGCAATGGTTTGATTGGAAGCGGTTAGTCGAGAGGTTCTAAATGGCGACTTCGATTGTCGATAAAATGACGGTGCAATTGACGGGTTATGGGCCCTGGGGTGCCCTGTCCAATGGGTTGCTGGTTGACTGATACGACCGGCATGACTTCCATGCTGGTATTCGTCAGGAAGCATTCGTCGGCATGTAGCAGCTCTTCCGGAGTGAATCGTCCTTCGTGCACGGGGATCTTCAGCTCTCCCGCCATCTGCAACAGAATCGCTCTCGTAATGCCATCCAAGAGACCGCATTCTACGGATGGTGTGTACAGCCGGCCTTGCGCGGCGAAGAACACATTGCTCACTGTACACTCTGTGAGGTGCCCTTCCCAATTCAGAAAGAGTGCGTCGAAGACCTGCGCGGCAATCGCTTCGCGTTTCGCCAGAATATTGTTCAGAAAGTTGGTGGCCTTGATGTGCGGAGAGAGCGCGCTTGGCAGATTGCGTCTCGTGCGGGCAACGATGAGTGACACGCCGCGCTGGTACAACTCGGCAGCGGGCGGATGGAGCGGTTTGGCCATGATGACGACGGTGGGCGTCGGGCAGAGGGCCGGATCGAGGCCGATCTCTCCCGCTCCGCGAGACACGGTAATTCGGAGATAGGCGTCGGTTTGCTCATTCCCCAGTTGATTGCGGTCCATCGCTTCGTGCAAGAGGCGAGGCCACTCGCTCAGTGGGATTGGGAGTGCCAGGCCGATGGCGTCGGCAGAACGCTGCAAGCGCGACAGGTGGTGATCACGCATGAAAATCCGGCTCCCGTAGGAGCGGATCGTTTCATAGACGCCGTCCCCATAGAGAAAGCCGTGATCGAAGACGGAGATCTTCGCATCCTGTTCTGGGACGAATCGATCGTTGAGAAAAATCCACATACTGTTACGACAAGGCGCTCAGGAATGCCTGGGCCTTATGCATCGTCTCCTCATATTCTTTGGCAGGATCCGAGTCCGCCACAATCCCGGCACCGACCTGGAGGTAGCCCCGTCCTTCGTGGAGGACCAGTGTGCGGATGATAATGTTGAAGTCGAGGTCCCCGCTCCAACTCAGATATCCCATCGACCCGGTGTAGGGACCTCGCCGTACCGGTTCCAATTCGTCGATGATTTCCATGCAGCGAATCTTGGGCACCCCGGTGATCGTGCCACCAGGGAAGACAGCCTGCAACAAATCGAATCCGGTCACCTCGGTCCGCAGTTGTCCGGAGATGTGCGACACCAGATGGCTGACGTGGGAATATTGCTCAATCGACATGAGTTCATCGACCAAGACTGAGCCGAATTCGCACACGCGTCCCAGGTCGTTTCGCTCGAGGTCGACGAGCATCAGATGTTCGGCGCGCTCCTTCTCGTTGCCCAGGAGTTCTTCCCGCAGGTGACGATCGTCGGAATCGTCCCGGCCTCGGCGCCGGGTCCCTGCAATCGGTCGAGTATCGGCTGATCGGCCGTCCAGCCGAACCAAACGTTCCGGCGATGTGCTGATGAGGCTGGTGTTCCCGATACGCAACAGGCCGGAGAACGGAGAAGGGTTCATGCTGCGCAAGCGTGCATAGGTCTGGAGTTCCGTTGCGAGTCCCGCTTGTTTGGTAAAGCCGTCGTTTGTGACCGAAAAGCGATGGGAGAGATTGGCCTGATACAGATCACCTGCGGCGATAAATTCCTGGCAGCGCCGGACGCGGTCCATATAGGAGTCCCGGGATTGCTGTGGTTGAAAGCTGACAAGGGTTAATGAATCAGCCGACTGTAGTTGGGGCAGGGGCGTGGACAATTGCGCTTCCAAGGACGCGAGCCTGTCGCAACCCTCCCGATAGAGCTTCTCTCGGGGCTCTCCGAGGAATCGTTCGAGTGGGGGGCAGAACATCAAATGCCATTCGTCCGAGGTATGATCAAACGCCGCGACAAGATCGTAAAAGGCGAATTCCAAGTCCGGGAAATGCAGATCGTCGTCGGCGTGGTTCGGCAATGACTCGAATTGTCGCACCAAGTCGTAGCTCAGATAACCCACGGCTCCTCCGAAAAACGGCGGGGTTCCAGGGGGGCGGGGGATGGCGGATTGTTGCATCAGACGTGCAAGCGTCGAGAACGGTGCCTGGCCTGTTTGCGTGTGTCCATCGGCTGAACGGAGAGCCCAGTCGTGACGCATTCCCGAAAAGATTTGGTAGGGATCGGTCGCGAAGAAGGAGTACTGGCCAGTCGTCGCCGGTCCTTTGCCGCTTTCAAAGAGAAACGAGGGGCGCCGGTCTGAGGCCACGCGGGCATACAAGTCGAATGGGCCAAGCCGCCAGCCTTGTCGGCTGATGCGCAAGGGCTGCGGAGCCCCGTGAAGAAAGGCTGTGGGGGATGGTCGTGCCGTTGTCATGAATTCAGAAAGTCCGACCGGTTTCAGTAGAGCCATACTATACCGTAGCGCTTCGGGGAGAGACAGAGCCTCTAACGGCTTGACATTTCAATGAGGATTCTGCTTGAATTGCGCGCTCGCAATCGGTTGAGCGCCTCATTCAGATTCTTGTCTGAGCACTGACCGGTGAGTAACAGAATGCCCCCTTCTCAAGATCCGTTTTATGCGGGGCTCGGCCAGGCGGTTCGAATCGGAACCGACCTGCTAGCTTCGTTGATTGTCGGGGGCGGGTTGGGCTGGGTGTTAGATACCTACCTCCTCGATTCGACTCCCTGGGGAATGGTAGTGGGGTTAGTGCTAGGAGTGATCGCCGGCATACGGAACGCATACCGGTCGGCCATGCGGTGGCCAGGTTCACCGCCTGATACAGAAAGCAAAGGGTAGCCGTGGAAGAAAGTCCGCTTCATCCGTTTGAATTGCATAACTACATTCCTCTCTCTGTTGGTGGGATCGATATTTCCATTAACAAAGCGGTCGTCATCATGTGGGTGGTGGTGGCACTCGTCGCGTTCTTGATGCTCAAGGCGGGGGCGGCGCGCCAGCTGGTGCCGGGCAAATTGCAGAGCCTGGCGGAGATGCTGGTGGATTTCATCCGGGGCATCATCCTCGACACGATGGGGAAAGACGGGATGCGGTTTTTCCCGCTCATCGCGACGTTGTTTCTCTTTATTCTTTTCTGCAATCTGATCGGGTTGATCCCAGGGTCTTATACGGTCACAAGCCAGATCGTCGTGACGGCGGTGTTTGCCTGTGTGGTCTATGGGCTGAGTCTCGTCATGGGATTTCTACTGCATGGGGCCAAGTTCTTGGGGATTCTCGTGCCTCCGGGAACGCCGGGATGGCTCTTGCCTTTGATGATCCCCATTGAATTGATCAGCCAATTAGCCCGACCGATTTCGTTGGCCGTTCGATTGTTTGCCAACATGACGGCTGGACACGTCATTCTCGGGGTGCTCTTCGGTCTGGCGATCAGCGGCGGGCTGCTCATCGGCTGGTTGCCGTTTGCCTTTACGATTGCGATGAACGGGTTAGAAGTCGGCATTGCGTTTATTCAAGCCTATATTTTTACCGTGTTGACGTGCGTCTATTTGGGCGACGCATTCCATCTGCACGGCCATGATGACCACGCGCATTGATCGCGTGTCAGCCAGACAAGGGAGGAGTAGGACACAATGGATTCAGCAGCAGCAGCATTGTTGGGTATGGGATTGGCGGCGGCAGGGTTTGCCGGTGCCGGTGTCGGAATCGGGTACATCTTCGGCAAGATGATTGAAGCCGTGGCCCGTCAGCCTGAAGCGGAAGCCCGTGTCGGCAAGTACATGTGGATCGGGTTCGCGCTCGTGGAAGCCATCGCGCTGTACGGGCTCGTCATTGCGTTCATCATTATGGGGCTTCGCAAGTAAGGACGGGGATAGGCCGGGCCTTCGGGATGGCCTCTCGGCGCTCAGCCTCAACCTCAACTTGTTGGGAGTGAACAATGCCGCAGTTTGAATCGAGTTTTTTCTCGTCGCTGATTTTCTGGGAGATTCTGTCCTTCGGGATTCTGTTCTTCGTGCTCTATAAGTTTGCCTTTCCCGGCATCCTGGGCGTTCTCGAAGAACGGGAGAAGAAGATCAAGGACAGCCTCGACCAGGCCGAACGTCACCGTGCAGAGTCTGAGCGGGCGTTGAAGACCTATGAAGCGAAGCTCAGTGCCGCGGCGAAGGAAGCCGAAGCCATTCTGGCGGCAGCTCAAGAGCGGGCACAGCGACTGCTTGATGAAAACGAACAACGGATGAGCACGGAAGCGGAGCGCATCAAGGGCGAGGCCACGCGCGAGATCGATCATGAGCGCCGGAAGGCGGTGCAGGACATCCGCAACCAGACCACGGAGCTGGCGCTGATGGTGGCGGAGAAGGTGGTGCAGCGCAGTCTTACGGATGCGGATCACCGGAAGTTTGCCGACGAAGCGCTCAGCGCCCTCTCGAAGTCACACTCCTAGTCAATCGTTCATTGCTCTACTTGGCCGGGCGCAGTGGGTCTATGCTCACCCCGCCCGGCCGATACCCTT
>CAYHNM010000166.1:0-4511 GCA_964357985.1 uncultured Nitrospira sp.
CACTCGATCGAGCCCGGGAATCAGCGTTCCAAGGTCCCGAAGCGGCTCAGGACAGAGGAGGTCGATGGTGTCGCGAGGACACTGCTTTCGCAACGCGGCAATCATCGGCATCGTTTGCACGAGATCGCCGAGTCGCGCCAGTTGTATGACAAGCGTTCTGGCCATGATTTCCTAGGCGTTGGACACATTCATCGCCAACACACTTTCTTTGGCGGCAATGGCCTGCCCGAGTTCAATCAAACCTTCGTACGTGGGAGCCAACGCGCGCAGCTGATCGTATTCCTGGCGCGACGCATCCACCTGATCGGCCCGCAGTAAGACTCCGGCGTAGGCGAATCGGACCGACAAATCACTGGGGTTCCGCGCGAGGAAGTTGTGAAGCTGGCCACTTAACTCGCGCCAGCGGTTTTGTGCGGTCCCTGCCCGCAGCAGCCAATGAATCACATCGGCGTCATCGGGGTTTTCCGCCAGAACCCGTAGAAAGGTCTGCCATGCTCCTTGCGGATAGGCACGACCCATCGACGCCATGCCGATACCCATGAGGCACTTCTTGCGATTGGCTCCCTGATTGAGCGCCGTGGTAAAGGCAATTTCAGCTTCGCGGTATTGCTCCCGCTGCATATGGAGGATGGCCCGAAGAAGTAGCGCCTCCGCATGGGTGGGATATTGTTTGAGCAACGCATCGACGCGGTTTGAAGCCATCGAGAGTTGACCGGCGGTGAGTGCGGCACGAATCTCCTCCAGCTCGCGAAATGCTGGATCATTGAGGCTTTCCACCCGGCGCCGATACTCCTCCGCTATGCCAGGGAGTTTCATGGCTTTTGCCACGGATGCCGCCCATTGCAGAATGGATGAATCGGCCGGCCACTCCGCATGCCGATTCAAGACTGACTCGACTGTTACCAAGTCTTGATCATGCGCCGCCCGCTGCATGGTTGCGACGAGATCCCAGGCCTGTTGCTCTTGAGTGCCGTCGATCAGATGAAGTTCATACGATGTGATTCCATTCTGATCCGCTGCAACGGCTTTGTAGCCGTCTCCTGCGTAGATGCTGTCGTCATCCACCAGCCACCAACAGTGTCCCCAACGCTGCTGTAAGCGGTGCGCGTTCGCCTGGTCGTGTTCTTTGCGGCCTGGTGTCTGGCTTTCCAAGTGATACAGCACGCTACGAGGCTGGTAGACAATACGGCCCTGCTTCTCCCGTACTTTCAGGCAGAGATCGATATCTTCAAAACCATTGAGGAAGCCCTCATCGAACCCGCCGAGTTCCGTAAAGACCGGGCGCCGGATCAGGAGGCAGGCGGCGGTCACGGCGTTCAGTTCCCGCCGTTTATTGACGGCCGGATGATCGGCCGCGAAGCCATTGTAGATATGGTAGGGCGTGAGGTAGTTACGGTCGATCGCCACGCCGGCATGCTGTGTTGTGCCGTCTTGATACAGCAATTTACTGCCGACGACGGTGACGTCGGAGTGTGTCCGTACTTCATCGACCAGCGCGCTCAGCCATCCTTTGAGCGGAATCGTATCGTTATTGAGAAAGACGAGATACTCACCCGTGGCGACGGCCGCTCCCTGGTTACAGGCTTTGGCAAATCCCAGGTTCTCGTCGTTCGTAATAATCCTGACGTCCCCTCCCAGCGATGCGAGGAATTCAGACGTGGCGTCGGTTGAGTGATTGTCGACGAGGATCAGTTCAAAGGAGACATCCTCCGTCGCCGGACCGAGGGCGACGAGACACTGCTGGGTTAGTTCGACCTTGTTCCACACAGGGATGATGATGGAGCACGTAAAGCGTTTATGAGCTTGGGTACGCCTCAAGTCCCGGAGGCGATTCTGCTGTCCTTCGAACACGGTGGGGTATTTGGCTGCATAGGGAGCGTACTTGCGATAGATAATCTCCGTCGTTCTCAGAAAGGCTTCACGAGACTGGCTGGTCATCGAGGAGCCGTCGATGCGCCACGTGAATTCGGCGGTGGTCTTGGGGATATGTGTGAAGGGATAGCGGGTCGCCATACGGATCCAGAGATCCCAATCCTCATGGACAAAGAGACTCTCGTCGAAGCAGCCGACTTCATCCAGGCACGCCCGCGCATGCATGACACAGAGGACGGGAATGTAATTGCCGATGAGGAGCTGGTGGGGATTAAACTCGTCCGCATAGGGCCGGTCGCGACCAATTTCCGAGATCGTCTCGCCGACGATCTGTTCGTGGACGCGCCAGGCATCGGTATAGGCTATTTTGCAATCACTGGTCTCTAACTGAGTGACCAGCGTGCGGAGATGATCCGGGAGAAAGCGATCGTCGTCATCGAGATAGCACACATACGTCCCGGTGGCGTGGCGGAGGCCGGTGTTGCGTGAGGCCGCCAGTCCTCTGTTCCGATCATGGTTGATCAGGGTGATGCGTCCGTCATGATTGAATGCGGCAATGACCGGTTCGACCGGCGTGGCGCCGTCATTGACTACGATGATCTGGAAGTCTCTATACTCCTGAGCGAGTACACTGGCCAGCGCAGTCCGGAGGCGATCAGGCCGATTGAACGTCGTGATGATGACACTGACCTTGGGCGCGCGATTCATCGCCTGGCGCTGCACACGAGGGTTCTCCGCCGCTCTCTGTGCCACCCAGACCTGGTAGATCGGCAGCAGATTCATCGTCTTCAAATCATGCGGGGTGGGTGCTGGAATGTAGCGAAGGTTCGGGATCTCGACGTAGATCCGTTCCAGCCCCAACGGAGTCAGACCCTGGGCTATAAAATGTTGCTCGAGGTGCTGTTCGGTAATCCAATCCTCGACCGGCTGACAAGGGGGCGAGATGGTCTTCCATCGTTCCCACATTTCCCCCCGGGGGGTGGTGAGGATGACATACCCCTCTGGGGTCAGCAGTTGTTTGAGTTCGTCCAGGAATGCCCGCTTCTGCGGATCCGGCACATGTTCAATTACTTCGGAGCAGAGCACGACATCATACGGGGCAAAGTCCGTCCGTTTGAGGACGGTCTCGGCCGTGCCTGCCTCGAAGCGAATGTGGGGAAACATCTTGCGGGCGTGATCGATGACTCCCGCCACCGGCTCAACCCCCTCAACGGTCCCGTATTGTGATGCCAGATTGCTCAGCCATCCTCGTCCGCAGCCGACCTCAAGTATGCGGAGGGTGCCATCAGGTTGAGCCGGCTTGAACCGACGGAGGATGTATTCCATGAAGCCGGCGATCTTCGACCACCGGGCGGCTTCGTCGTGATTGGGTTCGGGTGTTGACCATGCCTGGCTCTTGACGAACATGTTGACATAAAACTGATCCTGATCCATTCGGTCCTCTTGTGCTGGTGTGGCACGGATGTGCATGGGGAGTGATGTGACAGAAGAGCTGCCCGACTGTGTACTCGGCCGTGAGGAAGTTGGATGGTGCGTGCTGCTCTGTGGCGGCGGTGCCGATCCGGCGGCTATGAGCGAACGGAAGCGGGCCCGCAGGTCGTCGCGTGTACGGGCAATCGCGTCTGGAGTTTCGAAGGATGTGGTCAGGCATCCGTTTCTGATCAGCTCTACCCATCCGGCCAGAACGGATTCCCACTGGAAGCAGCTGGTCCAATGGTCGTAGCCGGACTGCGCCAACTGTGCGCGGTAATCCGGACGGGCCATCAACACCTCGACGGCTTTTCGAAACTCTTGCAGAGGAAGGATCAGGCCCCCCGCCTGCTCCTTGGCCGTGCCGCAGCCGGGAGTGGCCAGCCAGGGCCGTTGCAGGCTCATGGCTTCCAAGAGGCACAGCGGCGACACTTCTGCATCAGATGCCAAAACCACGAGGTCTGCCGCCTGAAGCGCTGCCGCAACCCCCTCTCGATCGAGCCCGGGAATATAGAGCACGTCCGGTCGAGTCGAGAGGGCGCGTTGTACTTCTGCAACGTAGTCGGTTTCGTGTGTCGGATGGCCCACGACGACCAGCATCGCTCGTGGCGGCAATTGTTCCAGCGAGTTGAGCAGGCCAAGATGGTTTTTGATTCGATACAGATTGGCCACATGCACGATGAGGAAACGATCGTTCTCGATCTGGTACTGCTGTCTAAAATCGAAAGACGGCGTCAATGTGGTTGTGCCGTTCGGAATGATTGTGGCGGGAATCCCCGCTTCCCGACAGAAATGGGCATCGAGCGTCTCAGGTCCGAGCGCGATGATGGCCGTCGTTTGTTCCAGCAATCTTTTTAAAAGAGAGGCGACGACCGGTCGTTGTTGGATAAAGTCGTAACCTTCCTGATTGATGGTGGGTTGGAACAGAATGCGTCGGTCCTTCAAGTCCTGCAGCTCGAGGAGGGCATAAAAGATTCTATTTACGGGTGAGCCCAGCAGAATGCAGGCGTCGTAGCGGTTTGAAGCGACCAGCTGTTTCACTTGCAATGCTGCGGTCGGGACGCCGTTGGTCATCTGCTCCGGGGGAGCAAGCTGGATGATGTCGATGCCCCGATGGCGATCCATCGTTCGGTTGCTCTGTTCATAACAGGCGACCGCCACAGGGAGTC
>CAYHNM010000167.1:0-4482 GCA_964357985.1 uncultured Nitrospira sp.
ATACCCCGCAGCTTGCTGCGGGGAGCTTCATTGAAAAGAGTGCCCGAATGGCTCAGAGACCATCTGCCGAGGATGGACGGACGATGGCGGCCGAGAGGCTAGGCCGTAGGACGGCGAGCCGGTCGTCGTCCCCGCCCGCGATGGCGGAAGGCCGGTCCTCGGCTCACGCCGGGGAGGCGAATCGTCAGCGTAGTCCCTTCTCCTGGGGCGCTGGCAATGGCAATCGATCCGCCATGCTCTTCAATGATCTTTTTGACGGTTGCGAGACCCAGGCCGGTCCCGGAGCGCTTCGTCGTAAAGAACGGCTCGAAGACCTTGTCGAGAATTTCTGCCGGAATAGGGGCGCCGTCGTTCTTGATCAGGATCTGTACCTCGATTCCGCGGCCGGCGCGATGTTGCGTGACCTGAATATGTAAGTGACCGCCGGGAGTCATGGCCTCGCCGGCATTCTTGAAGATACTCAGGAACACCTGTTGGAGCTTCGCTTCGTCGCCGCGCACCGGGGCGATCTGTGTCGCGTAGTCTTTGGTGACCTGAATGCGGGTGACTTCCAGATCGGTGCCCACCACCACCAACGCGCTCTCGAGCACTTCGGGAATGCGGCAGAGGCGCCGGTTCAGTTCAAGCGGTTTCGCGAAATCGAGGATTTCGTTCAGGATGGCTTCGACCCGGATCAAATCGCGCATGGCGTTTTCGACGCGGGTTTGCGGGTCAAAATCAAGAATGCCTTCGGCCGTCACTTCTTCCAGCTGGGAACGGATCGCTCCGATCGGCTCCCGGATTTCCGTGGCGAGGAAGGCGCTGAACTCTCCGATGGCGGCCTGCCGCTCCTGTTTACGGATCACCGGTTCCAGGATCGTCGGCGCTGCCGCGGGGACGACGGCGTTATCGGATCCGGCTTCGGGCTGGGCCACTGGGGCTGCCACCGGTGCGGGTGGCGCTTGGAGGAGGTCGGCCAGTTTCAGAATGATCGGTTCCAATGTGCGGGCGTCGGTGGCCTGGTAGCGTCCCGCCTCTTTCGACCCGAGAGTCAGCGTTCCGCCGACCTGTCCGCGAACAAAGAATGGAACCACGAGCGAGGAGACGAACCGCTCTTTATAGAGATGCTTATGGTCGAGGAAACGCCCTTGGGTCGAGGCCAGATCATGGTCGACGCGCGGCTTCCTGTGGCGCACGGCCCAGCCGGAGGCCGAGCTGTCGAGTGTGAGCCGGTGCCCGGCGCGCATGTCTTTCTTGCTGTCTTTCTCGCTCTTTTGATCGCCGGCCACGCCGAGCACTTCCATGCTGCCCGCCAGGGGATCGTAATAACAGGCCCAGGCCCGGTCATACGTCGTGTACTGGCTCGCTTCTTCCAGCACCTTGACGATTTTTTCTTCCAATTCAGGCGTGAATTGCGCGGTCGGTGCGGCAAACATTTCCGAGACCGCCGGTGCGGCCGGCGCCGGCTCGCGTGACACATAGGGGCGGCTGAGCACCACGTTCATGTCGAACAGGCCTTCGCGTTCCAGCGCTTTCGTGATGTCGTCGCCGGCCTGTTCCATCAGGCCTTTTTCCTTCTTCGCGAAGGTGGCGTTTTCTTTTCGGGCGATGACCAGAAAGCCGTAGGTGCGCTGGCGATGGCGGAGCGGCATGCCGAGCAGCGATTTGGCTCCCGGCGTAATGAGGCGCAATCGGATGGTGCGGCCGGCATCCTGATCCTGCGGCGCGGTTTGGACCGCCGCAGCCTGAGTCGAGAGCGTCCTCAAGATGGCTTGCACATCGCGCGGGGTAAAGCCGCGGGTGGCGTGACCGACGAGCGGCCCTTGTTCCTGATGGAAAATGGCGGCGAGCGCCGAATCCGTCCCCAGTTCATTCAGGGCGGTATTCAACGTCCGTTGCAAATGGGTTTCAGCGTTCTGTTTCGATTGCGTCGCAGGCATGGTCATGGGTAGCGTTCTCGATTAAGGGATCGCATTCTAGCAACGATGGAGGGGTGATGCAATGACACGGGCGCAGATAGTTTAGTCTGGATTGATAATCTTCGGAGCCCGGCGTTCGACGACGACCTGCTCGACCGGCGGCGGTTCGAGTCGCCGCATGTTCAGGATGCCGGTGACGATGCTGATAACCAGGGCGCCTCCGACGGCGGGCCAAAATCCCGACACGGTAAAACCTTTCACGAGATAGGCGGTGAATTCCAGGAGCAGGGCATTCACCACGACGAGGAACAGTCCCAGCGATAGGACGATCAGCGGGAGCGTCAGGATCAGGAGAATCGGCCGTAGAATAAGATTCAGAAACGTCAGCACCAGGACGGCGGCTGCGCCTGCCGTCAGGGTCGAGGCTTCGATGCCGGGCACGATGGCCACGGCCAGAAAGACGGCAATGCCGGTCGTCACCACACGGGTGAGCGCGGCCCGCAGCCCTCCATGGAACGGTGAGGCCTGCGCGAATCGGGATACCTGAATCCTCTCCATGTCGGCCGGGGCCTCTATGGTGCAGCGGGCGCCTGTGGCGGCGCAGCTACTTTCTTCGCCGCGGAGTAGTGCACTTCCGTCGCCGTCAATGTCTTTTTGTCCTTTGTCGCTTCGATCACCACGCGATCACCGATCGCGGGAAGCTCTGTCGACGACGGATTGCCCTTGGCCTTGAAGTGGGTCTGCTTGGTCAGCATCACCGAGACCACTTTCCCCTTGGGAGTTTTGACTTCGATATGGGCGCCGTCGATTGCGGTGACGGTGCCCAGCACATGCTGGCCCGAGCCATGAGCCCAGGCGGCGGAGGAGGTGAAAACGAGCGCGAAGGCCAATAGAAGGTGTCGAACCATAGTAGGTGCCAGCTCCTTTTGAAAAGTACTAATGATGATGACCGGACCCTGCTGTCGTGGCAGCCGAGTCGTCGCCCTGCAGGAATTTGTCGAAGGCTGCTTCCTCGTCAGCCGCATGTTTGGACTTCGGATTCAGCAACTTCATTGCCTCCAACTCCTGGGGCGTGAGTTTGGGCAGATGGCGAATGAAATGTACCAGCTTCCAGCTATCCAAATCCTGCTCCGGATCGCCTTCACCCCAGGCCGGCATGGCCGTAAAGCGAATGCCGTTATGAATCACCCAGAAGAGTTCGCCGTCCGACATCGTTTGGGTCGGTGACTCGCGCATATCCGGCGCCTTGGGGTAGACGTTCTTGCCGATCGGCGTCTGGCCGCTGCCGTTGTTTGCATGGCAGGTGGCGCAGTGATCGGCAAAGTGCGCCAATCCATCCTGCAACACCTCCGGGGTCACCGGCACAGGATTCGGCTTGTTGCGGTGCTCCAGCGGGATCGCCAGGTAGCGGACCTGCCGGGCCAGCAACACTTCAAGCGCATGGGGCTCGGCTTTGGCGCTGAATCCGGTCGTGAAGGATTGATAGCCGAACCAGCCCACCAACGCCAGTCCGCTCACGATCAGGATGATGATGCCGCCGATCAATTTGGCTTTCATACGCGCAAGTCACTATACAAAGTCTGCCGAAGAATTGCCAACCGCTACGAAGCGACAGGGCGCTGTGACGTCGCAATCACGCGAGAGGCGAGCAGGATGAGCACCGGCAAATGCATGAGGAGGCCGCTCAGGGCCATGAAGGATTCACCGATCCAGAAGGTCATCGCGAGGTTGAAGGCCAAGACTCCGTAGTAGAGGCCGACTCCGAGTAGGATCCTGGGCGTCGTGGTGGCTGAGGGGAGGGAATTCAGCGCGGGCAGTCGGCGGTCGAGCGGAACGTAGATGGCGAGGGAAATCAGGCCGACGACGGCCCATCCGACATAGTTGGCGAAGGGAACGCCGAAGTGCCAGCCAGGGTCGGGGTAGTAGTAGATCTTGCCGAGGAACCAGCGATCACCGCGGAGCGCGACCGGATCGATGACCATATCGATGAAGGCGAACAGGCCGGCCGTCAGGAGCCACAGGCGCCAGTTTGTGCGTGCGGTCAGATCGAAGCGCAGCGATCGGAGGGGAAGGGATGTGCTGGCGGTGCGATCGATCGGCAGCAACAGACATAGCGCCACGCAATAGGCGGCGTAGAGAAGAAAACTGAACGAGATCGAATCCATGAACGGGATGTTGGAGAAGTACAGTTCCTGCCCGATCGTTGAGCCGTTGTAGTGATACCAGCCGAAGGGGATGCCGTTGCGCGTCGACGAGTATTCGCAGACGAAGGCCGTGGCCCAGCTGATCAACCAGAAGCGCCAGGTGCGGGGCCAGCCGATGAGTTGGATTGCGGAAAATAAAAAGGCGGCCAGGAAGACGAAGACGTAGGGACGGAAGAGGATGGTTTTGAGGAAGAGGAAGAAATCGTCCATGGGGTTATGGCGAATGGTTGATGGTGAATGGTTGGCGAGCGGATTGGCCTGCCCTCAACCATGACCCATCGACCATGCCGTTCTCCATTCAAGCGTACTTGTGGTCGCGGAACCATCGTACTGCTTTTTCGAGCGCGACTTCCGGGGGCGTTTGCGGGATGCCGAGTTCG
>CAYHNM010000168.1:0-1605 GCA_964357985.1 uncultured Nitrospira sp.
TAGTCGCCGGCTCTCAATCGATAGAGGTTGTCCTTAAACCCCTGAAGCTTCTTGATCCGCTTTCCGTCCGGAATGGGGTCATCGGCCAGGCGCGCGCAATCGGTAAGGATTAGGTTGGTGATTTTGTCGGAAAATCGGTCGAGGTCCTGTTGCGCTTTGTTGGAGGTAAAGACCTGCTAGGTCACGCCGTCCGGGCCTTCTTCCTGTTTCGTTTCGCTTTATAGTCGGACAGGGACAGTGACCGTCCGGCGCGAATATCCTTGAGCCCTTCCTCGATCTTTTTGCGGAGTTTCGGGCTATAGGCCAGCAGGGCATCCTCGATGTCGTCTTCCGTCACAGGCACAAGCATCGCCGTAGGGCGTCCATGGGTGGTGACGAGGACGGTATTCCCCTCTTTGACGGTTCTGAGCATTTCCGAAGTCTTGGCTTTCAGCTCACGCACATTGGTAAATCTCACGGCGGCGCCTCTTTCATATGGTTGCAAGTGTGACCACATAGTACGAATCAGACGCCCTGGAGTCAAAGCGCGTAGTGGGACCGAGTGGATTATCTGGTTGTTGACCTGTGTTGCCTGTTCGAGTCTGATGACGCGAGAGACCAGACAGACAAGACGGACTGCCGAGCTTTACAGCCGCTGTGTCCGCCAGAGCCAGCCGTAGATGGTCAGGTTCGCCGCCAAGACTACCGTGCCGAGGACGATTTGGATCTGAGGCGTTAGGGCCTCAGGGTAAAGGACGGCCAGAAGGTATTGGCTCAAGAAGTCGCCCGGATAGCCGGCCTCTCCGTCCTGAATCCGCAGCCAATTTTCCAACGGAGTCAGCGGGCAGATCCAGCCGCTGAACTCGATGAAGGCTCCCCAGGCTGCGGCGGGCAGATGGAACCAGATCGCGCTCCGCCACTTCAGCGCCAGCAGTCCGCCGAACAGGACGAAGAGGACAAAGGCGAGATGGAGGAAAAGGACCGCATCGGCCAGGAGGAGTGCGGTGTGTGGCCATGCCGGCATAAGGGACCTGCGTTCGTTATTCTTTCGATTCTTGCTCCGGATCGATCTCGATCAGGCGATGGCGGCCGTTGCCGAGTGGCTCGATCTTGAAGACGCGCCGGTCGAGTTGAAGGGTGCCCGTCACAGTCGCGCCGTTGAGCACGAGCGAAAACTCGCTGGAGTCCTGCGGCTTCAGCTGCCCGCGAATGAAGCTCGTGTCATTGATGCGCGCAAGGGTGGAGATCACCTCCAGCTCATACCGCCCCGCGTCGAAGAGCTCGACGGCAATCTGCGGCAGCGGCCTGGCTGCGGCGTCTTTCAACATTTTCACCAGGGGCTCGTCGAATACGATCTCGCGCTCACGGAGAACCGTCGGTTGCTTTGGAGGCAACGGTTGATCGGACGGACTGACGGTTGGGACGGCACGCCAGAGCAGGGGAGTGAGCGATGGCTCCGCTCCGAATGATGCGGAACCGAGTAAGAGGAGCGAACAGGCAGTCATGCACAGAGTACGGCGGACCAGCCCGGTCCAACCATTGGACGACGTGGAGAGCGTTGAACCCATGTTGGCTGACATCGCGACCATTATAAGTCTCAATTGAGCCGGCTGCTATGGGCTCGGT
>CAYHNM010000168.1:1705-3246 GCA_964357985.1 uncultured Nitrospira sp.
CGGCAGGTGAGTCCGCGCAGATCGGCCAGTTGGTCCAGCACGAAATCCTTGAAGCCGTCGTGCTTCGTCGCCATGTGAGAATCAGACCGGTTTGCGGGCCGCGACGATGCGGATGGCCATCGGGAAGACGATGCGGCCGCCGCGCATGTAATTTGATGTGGCCTGAAGAATGCGCTGTTTGACGTCCTGTTTCTGCGCGTCGGTCAGCTTGGCCATGAGATTCTGCACCGGCGCGGCGATTTCCATCAGGCTGGTGTAATACTCGTCCGCCGAGCCATAGGTCCAGTCGGCAAGGAATTCCTGATCCGTCACATCGACCAGTCCGGCCTGCTGAAACATCCCGGCGAGCTCGCCCGGTTTGGCCAGTCTGAAGATTCCCGGCGCAGTGGGATCGGGCGGCGGCAGCTCAATCACCTGCTTGATGGCGGCCATCGAAAGGCCGATCGAGGGATTTTTCTCCGGCGCGGACCAGACCGCCGCCGCCACCCAGCCTCCCGGTTTCAGCACGCGGGCGACCTCGGCCGCGGCCTTCGGGATCTCCGGGAGGAACATCAGGCAAAAGCGGCTGGTGATGGCGTCGAAGGAGTTCGGCTCAAACGGGAGACTCGTCACGTCGCCGGTTTTGAACGAGATGTTGTTCAGACCAAGGCGTTTCGCTTTGCGCTCCGCGGCGGCGAGCATCTGCTCCGCGAGATCCATGCCGACGACGCTGCCGGTCGCTCCGACGGTCTGTGCGCCCAGCAGGGCCGGATAGCCGGTGCCGGACCCAAGATCGAGCACTGTCAATCCGGCGCGCAGCCGGGCGTCGGCCACGAGGCGATGGTTGACGAAGGCCATCTGTTCCTCGAAGAGGCGGTCCCATTTTTCCCAGCCGCCGGCGACACGGTTCCAATCCTGGCGTTGACCTTCGATGAGTTGCTGTGCGGTCGGTTGTGGAGCCATGGGTTACCTCTCTACGTGTGACGAATGACCATTGACGAATGACGGTCCGGTTTATCCGCCGCTGAGGGCGCAGACGATGTAGACCGTATCGGTGTTGTTGAGTGGCGCTGACAAGTCGTGCAGTTGCATGTCGTTCACAAAGATTCTGATGTGCGGTCTGATCCTATCCTGTTCCGTGACGATGCGAAACCGGATGCCGGGGAAACGGTGATCCAATGCCGCCAGTGCCTCCGCAAGCGTGGCGCCGTTCACCGGTACCTCGCTTTGTTGCGCCGTGTAGGACCGCAAGGCGCTGGGGATGTGGATCGTCATCGTCCGAACGTTGCCGCTTCCACCGAGTAGATTTCCGGCAGGTGCCTGGCAATGCAGGTCCAGGTCGTTCCCTCATTCCGGCTCGCCCAGATTTCGCCCTGCGTCGTGCCCACATACAGCCCGACGGCCTCGTGCCTATCATTGGTCATCGCCTGACGCTTCACCGTCCACCAGGCGTTCGCCCGCGGGAAGCCCTTGTCCTGGCGCGTCCAGCTTTTCCCGGCGTTGTGCGTGACATAGGCGGATGGCTTTCCATCCGGGCTCACGCGCGGCCACACGGTTTGGCC
>CAYHNM010000168.1:3346-4476 GCA_964357985.1 uncultured Nitrospira sp.
ACGCCGCCGCCGGACATGGCGAAATAGAGATGCCGGGGATCGCGCGGGTCCACGATGATCGAGTGCAGCTTCGGACCGTCCGGTGTGCCGTCCTGCACGGAGCCCATCCACTCGCGGTACTGTGGATCGTCGTTGATGTAGGAGAACGGCTTCCAGGTGGCGCCGCCGTCGTCGGACCGGAACAGGCCTTGCGGCGAGGTGCCGGCGTACCAGGCATTCGGTTCGTTGGCATGGCAGGGCGTGAGCCAGAAGGTGTGATTCACCGCACGGCCCTTCTCGCTCTCCGGTACCTTGGCGAAGGCCGGCGGCGCGGTTACTTCCGTCCATGACTTGCCCGCATTGGTGGATCGGAAGATCGTCGGGCCCAGGTGCCCGGTACTGGCCGCCATCAACACCGTCCGCCGATCCCGCGGGTCGGCCACGACGTGATGGATGATGTGGCCGAGGAACATGGGGGGCGAGACTTTCCATGTGCGCCTCGCCTGGTCGCTCTTGAGGGTGAACGCGCCTTTTCTGGTGCCGATCAGCAATGTCACGGCTCCACGACTCACTGTGGCATGAGAAGCTTTCATCACCGGCCTCCGTCTGACGATTATTTCAAGGTTTGCAGCGTCTCCCGCAGTTCTTTCAATTCCGCAATGGAGAGATCCAGATGCTGGTCGCGCTGCGGTTGATCGTCTTTGAATTTCCACAGCCGCCAGAAGATGGCGGTCAATTCTTTCTTATGTGTCACCGCCAGATCATAGGCCGGCGTCTTGGCTTGCTCCTTCGTCACGTCGCAAAATGAATCCAGCAGGGCATGCAGCTGGTTGTGGTAGTCGTCCAGGGCATTGTCCTTCCCCTTGCCGCCCTTGGCCTTCGCCGCGGTGGCGTCCATCATGTTCGTGAGGTTGATCATCGTCTCGACGCCGCTGGCGCCCTTGGCCTGCGTCGCGTAGTCGCCGGCGCGCGGATAGAACAAATAGCTGCAGCCGCTGAGCGTCGTCAGCATCAGAGCCAAACTCAACAGTCCGATCGTGCGTTGCATCTGAGGCCTCCCTAAGTGATGGTGTTGAGCACCTAGTCAAACATGTTGCCCGATCTATTTCAATGCTGCGCCATCACGGTTTCCGCGTATACACGATCTCCAG
>CAYHNM010000169.1:0-4422 GCA_964357985.1 uncultured Nitrospira sp.
CTGAACCTGATTCCCGGCGACCATCGACTCAGCAGCCCCGAGCAGGTCGAGCGGTTTCATAAGCTGGTACTGGGACAACCATAAAGGAACCACGATGCTGACTCTGATCCATAAAGAATGCGGCGGTCCGGCGCTGGACGAATCACCCGTCGGCGAAGTCTGCGCGATCCCGGTCAATCAGTTCCCCTTTCCCTGCTTCACCTGCCTGGAAGAGATCGTCGACGAATCGGAGGTCAGGCTGTCGCAGGAAATGGGCTTCTAATAGGCTAGTCCGATCATGGCTTTGGTTGGGCAGAGGGCAGCAGGGGTTGAGTTGTGCGGGAATGAGGCGGTCTGCTAAGTTGTGCGGCTCAAGAGCATGAATTATTAGCGGAGGATTTCAGGAATCATGGCCACGACCAACGACAAACAAGTCATTTTCTCCCTCGTCAATGTCGGCAAGGTGTTCCCGCCGAAGAAGCAGGTGTTGCGCGAGATCTACCTCGGGTTTTACTACGGCGCGAAGATCGGTGTGCTCGGTTTGAACGGATCGGGCAAGAGCTCGCTGCTCAAGATCATTGCCGGTGTGGATCCCAACTACACCGGGGAGATCACCCGCTCGAAAGGCTACAGCATCGGGCTGCTCGAACAGGAACCGCAGCTCGATCCGAACAAGACGGTCAAGGAAGTCGTCGAAGAGGGGAAGGCCGAACTGGTGGCGCTGCTCCATGAATATGAAGCGGTGAGCAACAAAATCGGCGAAGTGGGTCCCGATGAGATGGAAAAGCTGATCGATAAGCAGGCGCAGATCCAGGAAAAGATCGAGGCGGCCAACGGCTGGGAACTGGAAAACGAACTCGAAGTCGCCATGGACGCGCTCCGCTGTCCGCCGGCGGATGCGAAGGTCGGGGTGCTCTCCGGCGGTGAAAAACGCCGCGTGGCGCTCTGCCGCCTCATGATTCAGGAGCCGGATATTCTGTTGCTCGACGAGCCGACGAACCACCTTGATGCCGAATCCGTGCAATGGCTGGAGCAGCATCTGCAGCAATATAAGGGCACGGTCATCGCGGTGACGCACGATCGCTACTTCCTCGACAACGTGGCCGGCTGGATTCTGGAACTCGATCGCGGGCACGGGATTCCTTTCCAGGGCAATTACACGTCCTGGCTGGAGCAGAAGAAGGATCGGCTGGAAAAGGAAGAGAAGGCCGAATCGAAGCGGAAGAAAACCCTCGAACACGAGTTGGAATGGATCCGCATGTCGCCCAAGGCGCGGCAGTCGAAGGGCAAGGCGCGCTTGAACCGGTATGAGGAACTCGTCAATCAGAAACAGGACCAGGTTGCGGACGATCTCGAAATCTACATTCCGCCGGGACCGCGCCTGGGCGATGTGGTCATCGAAGCCAATGGAATCAGCAAGGCGTTCGGCGACAAGGTGCTCTATGAGAATGTGAATTTCAGTTTGCCCAAGGGCGGCATTGTCGGCGTGATCGGTCCGAACGGCGCCGGCAAGACGACCATGTTCAAGATGATTCTCGGCAAAGAAAAACCGGATTCCGGCACGATCAAGATCGGCGACACGGTGAAGCTCGGCTACGTGGATCAGGATCGCAGCCTCGACGGCAACAAGACCGTGTACGAGATCATCTCCGACGGCCAGGACACGATCAAGCTCGGGAAGGTGGAAGTGAATGCCCGGGGCTATTGCGGACGATTCAACTTTGCCGGGACCGATCAGCAGAAGAAAGTGAAGGAGCTGTCCGGCGGTGAGCGCAATCGGGTGCATCTGGCCCGCATGCTGAAAGAAGGGGCCAATCTCATCATCCTCGACGAGCCGACGAACGATCTCGATGTGAACACGTTACGCGCGCTCGAAGAAGGGTTGGAGAGTTTCGCCGGTTGCGCGGTCGTCAGCAGTCACGACCGGTGGTTCCTCGACCGTTTGGCGACGCATATTCTGGCCTTCGAGGGCGACAGCAAGGTCGTGTGGTTCGAAGGGAACTACAGCGACTACGAAGCGGATCGCAAGCGGCGGCTGGGCAAAGAAGCCGATCAGCCGCACCGAATTCGCTATCGGAAACTGACCCGCAATTAGCATCCGGTAGCCATCTGAAACCGTGCAGAATCCGTAGTGGTTGGAGGATGGGACGCTTAGCTCTTCAACAATGCCTCCTGCAATCGTCCGGCTCATGAGCGCCCGCTCGATCATCCTGGCATTGGTGCTGGTCGGGGGCGGCGGCTGTGCCACGGCCCTGCCGCAGCCGGCGGCTCCGCCCGTGTCTGCTTCCACCCACGCCAATCAAACACTCGATCAGGAAGCCCAGCGTGACGGGCGATTCATCGGCTTGGCCATTTCCGGCGGGGGCAGTCGGGCCGCCGTATTCGGCGGGGCCATGCTCCGGGAGTTGCACCGGCTCGGATTGTTGCAACAGGTCGACGTGCTCTCCGCCGTCTCCGGCGGGGCGCTGCCCGCGGCCTACTACGCGCTCGACGGCTATCGTGACGTCGATTTTTCCAACGGCTTTCTGGAACGGATGGGCCACGACTTTCAGAGCGATATGCGCGGTCGCTTCTTGTCGCCCGGTAACCTGCTCACATACTGGTTCACTGATGCGACAAAGTCGGACACCGTCGTGCAAGTGCTGGACGAGCAGCTCTTCCACAACGCGACCTTTGCCGATCTCAATCCGTCTCGTCCCAAGTTGCTGCTGAACGCGACTAATGCGCTCACCGGCGATCCCTTTGTGATCTCTGACGAAAGTTTTGCGACCCTCTCCTCTTCGCTGGCGTCATTCAGTGTCTCGAGAGCGGTCTACATGTCGGCAGCCTATCCCGGTGTGTTCGATCCGGTCACGCTGCCCTCATCCGAACCGGCATTGCATCCGGCGGTGTTGGCTTATGATGGGGGGCCTGCCGACAATCTTGGAATCAAGACGCTGGTGAATCTTCTCGAGAAGGCGGACCAGCGAACGGCGCTGACTACACAGTTTCCCAAGGGTTGTTTGATTATTGCGGTCGATGCCACCCCACGGATTACGAGCATGAATAATCAACCCTTGTCGGCCTCGACGGTCTTGCTGAAAAGCCACCGGCGTGAGGTCCTGGAACGAGTCGGTATAGCCGAGGAGCAACAAGATCGGACCATGTTCAGTACGTTTACGGTGAATGGAAGCCAAAGTGTCTGCACGTTCTGGCATCTTGCGCTGCGGCAGTTGCCGGACGACGATCCGCTGGGCGCCCGGGTGACCAGGATCAAAACAAGTTTCGGATTGGAGACGTCGGATCAAGACGCCTTAATCCGTGCCGCCCATCAGCTGATCGAGCAGGGGATCAAGATCTCCAGGGAGACGGAGATCGGGGCTGCGTTCTTGCGTAAGGCCGGTAGTCCGGCAAACACGAGTCGGTGACGGAGAATGGCGTCGGATCACATCGTCGTGATCGGCAGCACGGGGTATCTGGGATCGCGCCTTATCCCGCGGTTGATCGAACGCGGTCATACCGTCACGGCTGTGGTGCGACCTGGGTCACACGCGACACCGGTACCGGGATGTCGTGCCGTACAGGCCGATCCGCTCGATGCGGCAAGTCTCACGCCTCACTTGCATGCCGGCGATACGGTCGTGCAGCTCGTCGGCGTTCCAAAGCCGGCTCCGTGGAAAGGTCCGCACTTCAGGGCCGTCGATCTGGTTGCCGGTCGTGCCTCGATCGATGCCGCGAAGACTGCGAGGGTCGAACACTTTGTCTATGTCAGCGTCGCGCATCCGGCGCCGATCATGAAAGACTACATTGCGGTACGGTGCGAGTGCGAAGATCGGCTGGATACTGCCGGCCTGCGTGCGACAATTCTCAGGCCCTGGTATATCCTCGGCCCCGGCCACTGGTGGCCCTTGGGTCTTCAACCGGTGTATCGGCTCATGGAGATGGTTCCGTCTACGCAGGACGCCGCGCGACGATTGGGTCTGGTCACCATTCATGACATGCTCACGGCGCTCGTCTGGTCTATCGAACACCCGCCTGAATCGATCCGGGTGATCGAGGTGCCGGAGATCCGGCGATTGGGAGGTGCTCAATGAAGCCGGTCGCATGGATTACCGGCGCGGGAGGATTAGTCGGAAATTATCTCCTGCGGACTGCCGCTCGATGGGCGCCGGACTGGGACGCGCGCGGCCTGACTAGGCAGGATGTGGATCTCACGGACGAGGCGGCGGTTCGCCGCCTCTGGCAGGAGCATCAGCCGGCAGCAGTGATCCACTGCGCTGCGATCAGCCGCCCTGCCGTTTGTGAACAGAATCCCGAGCTGGCCAGGAAGGTGAACGTCGAGGCCACGACGCACCTCGCCTCGTTTGCGAGCGAGGTGCCGTTGTTGTTCTTTTCGAGCGATCAAGTCTTCGACGGTCGGCAAGGCCGGTATGTCGAAACGGACCGGATCAATCCGATCAACCG
>CAYHNM010000170.1:0-1522 GCA_964357985.1 uncultured Nitrospira sp.
TCCGCAGGCAAGGCCTCAGCAAGTGAAGGGCCGAGGAGGTACATACCAAGCTTCGCTTGATCCGCTCGCTTTGATTATATGCGAGCGGATAGGTACTTTGCCTCCAGTAAACTTGGTACGTTGAGGGTCTGAACGACGCGAGAACGAAGCCGGAGGCCTTTTTCAACATCCTGCCTTTCACGCCATGCCTCCGTTGATGCCGATGACCTGACCGGTGATGTACCCTGCTTGTTCGGACACAAGGAACGAGACAAGCGCCGCGACTTCCTCCGGCGTGCCCGCTCGCTTCATCGGCACCATGGCATCGACCTGCTCCGGCTTGAATGACTGCCTCGTCGCCGACGACTCGATCAAGCCGGGCGCGACCACATTCACGGTGATCCCTCTGGACGCCAGTTCGATCGCCAGCGACTTGCTGGCTCCGTGCAGGCCGGCCTTCGCCGCCGCATAATTCGTCTGGCCGCGATTCCCGGTCACTCCGGCCAACGACGAAATCGAGACGATCCTCCCCCAGCGGGTGCCGATCATCGGCAGCAACAACGGCTGGGTGACGTGGAAGAATCCGTTCAGCGACAGATCAACCACCTTCATCCACTGCGCTGCTGTCATCCCGGCCATCGGGGCATCGTCATGGATACCTGCGTTATTGACGACCACCTGGACCGGCCCGTCGGCGAGTAGGGCCTGCAGCGCCTGTCCCGTGGCGGCACCATCGACAATGTCGAAGGTCGCCACCGTCGCCGACCCTCCTCCGGCCTTGATCTTCTCTGCCACCTGCTTCGCCGATTCGCTGTGTCGATGGGCATGCACGATAACCGTATAGCCGTCCGCGGCGAGCCGCTCGCAGATCGCGGCCCCGATGTCGCCGCTGCCTCCCGTGACCAATGCGCGCTTCTTTGCCATCACGACACCGCCTTGATAAAGATCGACGCGCGCCCTTCAATGATCGCCCGGCTGTCGAGCAACAGCGTGAAACGATACATATAACTCTGATCCCCCTCCGCCAGGCGCGTAGCCTCTACGATGAGGTCGGAGACCGTGTCATCGAGCCGCTCGACACCAAAGGTGACGTCCCGGACGCTGCCGACATACCCGATCCGTCCTGCCGTCTGCCGATCGCGATCAAGCAGTCCCACATGCACACCCATCGCCTGGGCGGCATACTCCAGACCAACCGACGCTGAGAGGCGACCACGGTAGCGGAGCGGATGGTTCGGGTCCCGGTGCGTGGCCGTCCGGCAGCGGATCGTCGTCTCGTCCCAGGCCTCCACCGTATCGAGCAGGCGCATGGACCCACCATGCGGAAGCAGCCGGCCGATCTCGTCTTTCGTCAGTTGCGGCAGGACTCCACCTCTACGATCAGCCGTTGATCGTCCAACAGGTTCAGATTGATCGTGGCGCGGCGCTCCATGGCGAGCGCCTGCAGCACCGGCAACAACCGGGCAGCCGGATTATCGAGCCTGAGCCGTTCGAATTCCTGACTGAACGCGTGGCTCACGTCACGACCGGCGGCGGCCGTCAA
>CAYHNM010000170.1:1622-4408 GCA_964357985.1 uncultured Nitrospira sp.
CTCCCAACACGAGACTGCAGTTATTGCCGCCGAATCCGAAAATATTGCTCACCACGCGCCGGATCGGCCGGTCCTCGTTCTCGCGGAGAATGCGGCTGCGCAATGTCGGATCGACCCGTTCGCAATTGAGCGTGCCGGGGATGAATCCCTGCTTCAAACACAGCGTCGCGATTAAGGCTTCCGTAATCCCCGCCGCCCCCAACGCATGTCCGGTCCAACCTTTCGTCGAACTGCAGGCCGGCCCGTCACCGAAGATTGAATACACCGCTTTGTCCTCGACTGAATCGTTGGCCCGGGTCGCGGTACCGTGCAGGTTGATGTAGTCGATGTCGGACGGCTGCAACCCGGCCCGATCCAGCGACTGGCGAATGGCGCGAATCGCACCGGCGCCTTCCGGATGAGGATGCGACATGTGGTACCCGTCGGTGCTTTCACCATACCCCAGCAATGCGACGGCCCCTTTCCGCCCTACCCGCTCGCTCGACTCCAATAACGCATAGCCTGCCGCTTCGCCCAGCGAAAGCCCGTCGCGATCTTCATCGCAGGGCCGGCAGGGGCTGGTCGAGAGCAGCTGCAGGGCGGAAAATCCGTGCAGGGTGGTATGGCACAGGCTATCGACTCCCCCGACGATGGCCGCATCGCAGAGACCCGCCTGTAGAAAGCGCGCGGCCGTCGCAAACACTTTGGCGCTCGATGAACAAGCCGTCGAGATGACCATGGCCGGCCCCTGCAGGCCCACGCAGGCCCGCACGAAATGGCCTAACGAAAACATGTTGTGCGTATAGCGATAGCGTGAGGTGTACCAGGGCGGCAACGAACCGGTCAGGGGATCGCGATTCCGGTAGGCATGCTCAGTCTCCAGAATGCCCGAGGTACTGGTACCCATGACGACCGCAATCCGGTCGGCTCCGTAGCGCTGGATGGCTTCCGCCACCGCGACCATGAACCCGTCCTGTTGCAGGCCCAGCCAGGCCAGTCGATTGTTCCGGCACTCGAATTGCTCTAAATCCGCGCCGAGAGAAAAATCTTCCAGCCCCGTGACCCGTCCGATGTAGGTTTTGAGCAACGCGTCTTCGAAATTGCATGGCTTCAATCCCGAACGTCTCTCACGCAAAGCCTGAGACACGGCGCCCACACCGCGACCATTCGCCGTCACGAGCGTATAGGCGGACAACGTCAACGGAATCATCGGTTGCTTAGACATGTGAGGCAGGTTCCTTCTCTGCCATCATACCGGCGAACAGCAGACAACAGAACGATCCTGTCGCCGCCGTCAACCCGATAGCGTGCAACACGGGAATCGTCGAGCAGGCCAGCACACCGAAGACGAGAATGGTCGTGGCACTACAGACCAGCAAGCCATACAGCGTGCGGGCGCGTTCTTCACCTGTGCCTTCCGGCCGGTTGAAAAACAGCGCGTAGTCGAGTCCGAGCCCGATGACCAGCAAGAAGGTCGCGACGTGAAAGAGCGAGAGCGATTCGCCCGCGACATTTACGAGGGCGGCGACCACCACCAACGCGCTCATCATGGGTAACAGGACCGGCCGCAGTACACTGACCGACTTCAGTCCGATCGCCAGCACAACCGCAATCACCAGCATCCCCCAGGCCACGATCGCAAAGGTTCGGTCGCGATAGGCCGTCATCAACCGGTTGGACTCCTCCTTGAGATCCACGTAGGCCACACCGGGGGCATGCCATCCCGCGACGGTGTCGCCGAGACGACGCCGGTCCGCCACGCCCCGCAGCGGCACCACGGCAGACCATTGTCCCTGTTGCTCAATCAACAATGACGCCAGTTTCATCCCCACGGCGGTACTTTTGAACGTGTCGCGGTCGATCATCGCTTGCGTGCGCGCCACGTCGATCGAGTCAAGAAACGGAGTAAAGAGACCGGGGGCGAATGGCAGCCCCGACAGCGCAATCTGGAGATTGTGTTCCAGCACGCTCCGCTCAGGAAGGGCCTGCTGCCTGGCCTGCTGACTGCGGCGGCTCGGCAGATACGAGGAAATCAGGTCGTAGCCCGCCACCAGGTCGCCGGCTCGCAGTTGTTCCAGTCGCGGCATCACGGTTTCACCCCGTTGGAGCACATCTTCAGCCGTCGGCCCTTCGATGACGAGCAGATCGCGGACATCCGGTGCGCCCAGGTCCTGACGGAGCTGCTGATCAAGGTGTTTTCTGGCTTCCGACACCGGACTCAGACTCCCGAGATCCGTCTGCCACAGAGGCGTATCAGACCACAATAGTGTGAATGTCGCAAGAACGACCGCCCCCGGCACCAGCCACTTGGCCCGGGTGAGCCGCCGCAGCGACGGAACGATTACTTGTGGCACCTCCCGAGGAACAAACGCCGGCGGGACGCAGACCGGCAACACATACCGGGTGACCAGAGCCGCCGCAATGAGCCCGACCACTGCAAAGAGGCCCAACTGCGCCAGCGCAGGGAATCCGGACAGGAGCAGAGAGGAAAACCCGATCACGGTGGTGAGCACACCCAGGCGCATCGTGGGCCAAATAGCCCGGATCACAGCCGGCGCAGAGCCTCGCACATGCACATGGCTGAACAGGTGAATCGGGTAATCGTCGACGACACCCAGCAAGGTGATGCCGAAGCCGAGCGTGATCCCGTGAATAAAGCCGAACCAGCTATTGACGGCCAATATGCCGGCCACGATGCCGGTAGAGAGTGGGATCACACTCAACAACACGAGTGTCACCGACCGATAGCTCGCATAGAGCAAGAGGACGACGAGTGTGGACGCGGCGGTTGAGAGCCACCAGATCTC
>CAYHNM010000171.1:0-4348 GCA_964357985.1 uncultured Nitrospira sp.
GTCATCGCCTTTCCTTCGCGCATGACCACCATCGTGGGATAGGCCACTGCGTTGCCGCTGATGTAGCCGACCGAAGCCGCCGAGATTTTGCCGATCGGTTCGATGGCGGCATCCCAGAAGAGGGCCTGCAACACCCAGCGCAACGAACGCAGCGTCGAGAGGCTGATACCCGAGGTCCGGTAATCCGAAAACTCCCGCTTGGCTTCGCTGAACGAATGTCCGACGTCTTCGCGGTAGTTCGAGACGGTCTGACCTGCCAGATCGGTCATCGTCTTGGACCAGCGGCTTCGGCGAGCACTTTCTTCTTCAAGCATGCCGGAGAGGTCCAGTTCGCGAATATTGTCGCCCACGGCCTTGGCGCGGGCTTTGGCATTGGCGGGGACTGCTGCGTAGCCTTTGATAAATCGTTCGCGGGCAAACGACAGCGCTTCCGACGAACGCGCCGCGCCGCCCTTCGAAAGTTCGTGCGCCTGATCGAGCGACTGCCGGACAATCCGTTTGCCCTCTTCGTTCATCTGTTGCGAAATGGTCTCTCCACGCCTGAACGATTTGTCAATCATCGCGATGCCCAGACGGTCCATATCGGCGGCTGTCTCTTTGGATAAGTCCCAGGATCTGCCGACGATGCCCTTGGCATCCGCCCAGGAGCGGGACGCCAGCAGTCTGCTGTTCTCGCGCGTGGCCTTGGCGATCTCGTCGGTTACCGTGCCTGTCGCCTGGTGAATCCCTTCGGCCATGTGATAACTAAGCGTGGTGCCTTCCGACAAAATCGTCACAGACTCCTTCGCCCGCGAGATCGCCAGCAGAAAGGCCTGCCGCGCACGCAGTCCCATCAGTTCGCCGACGATCTCCCAGACGCTGGGGCCTGCCGGGATCAATCGAATGGAGGTTTGCGGCACATTGAACGCGCCGTTGTTATAGAGCGATACATGGCCTTCAACGACCAGCTTCTTCGTGTGCTTGAGCGGATCGGCGGCGGGATCGGCCGTGGCGCAGCTGCCCAGAGCCATCGCCAGAAGCGGCAGCGCCACAAGCGCGCGCATACGAGTCAACTTATTCTGCGGTGCATGGGCCATCGGTGTCCCTCACGTCACAGGGAATTTGTTGCAGCACGTCGTGAATCTGTTTCGGATCCTCGGACAGGACTTCGACGGTGATGCCGTCGGTCGACTGCAGTTGCTTCAGATTAATGACCGTCCCGACCGGAAGATCGCCTGCCGACGAGTCGGCTTGGCCCGATTTGGATTTCAGCCGGCCGCTCGCTTTGACGATGAGCAGCTTGGGCCCTTCCCAGGCCAGGAGGATGGCTGTATCCTCCGCGCCCATGAAGAGGTGCGCGGGCAGAGCCGAGAGGGCGTTATAGCCGAGGACTACGCCGGAAGAGGCCTGGTTGATCGCCACCTTCGTCGCGCCGGCCAATGCATCGTAGGTCACAAACCCGACATACTTGCCGGTGTCGAACGTGGTGAGCGCCGCCGCCTCTCCGACCGCTGCCGTCGGTCCCGCGGTCGTGAAGGCCACCTGGTTGACGGCTCCGAACATCGCGCCGCCCGCCGCAGTCGCAGGAATCGATCCGACCGAAAGAATCGCCAGGCTCGTCAGCAACCCGCTTTCGACGGTCGGCGAAATCAATTTGACGCCGGTCTTACCCGTATAGAACAGCGTCATGCCGGCAGCTTGAATCGTGCGACCCGTCACAATGGACGTGGTGGCAACCGGAAGAAACACGGCGCCGGTCGCAGCCCCCGTTCCTCTGGCGCTGGTACGCACGATCGTCTTCGCGGCGGGAGCCAAACCACCATGGTACAGCGCCTTCAGATAGCCCTGAAGGATCGGGCCGAGGGCGCGCAAGGAATTCGACTGCTCGCCGGACCGCTCGTACTCCGTTCGAAAATCCCGCCCGGCCCGCTCGAACGCGGCATCCCACGACACCTGGATCCGTCCCGAGAAATTCTCGTGAATGATTTTGGTGATGTCCCAGATGTTGCTGAAATCACTTTTCAGCGACGCGAATTCACGCCCCGGTAGGGCCAGGAGCGCCTCGCGATCCTGCTCGGTGCGCTTGCCGAGCGAAAGGTTGCCTTGAATGAATTCCTCCCAGGCCTCGCCGAAGTGCCTGGTGGCATAGGTCCATTCCGCTTTGGTCATGGATTGTGTACGGTCGAGAATCTCGCCGCTTCGTTCCGTGCCGGATTGCACCAGCGACTTCCCTGTTTCGTACGACCGTTGAAGATCCGTTCCGAGTCCGGCCTTGTACCCGGCCGAATGGGTTGCCATGCGGTGCGACGCCTCCTGCATGGCAACACGGGACGAGTAGACGGATTTCTCTTTGGCGTATTCCAGAGATCTCCTGCTTGAGGTGATGACGTACCAGCCTTCGTCGTAGAGCATCCGATGGCCGCGAAGGTTGGCCGAGGTCAGCGGGATCACATCTTCGAGAGTCTGGCTTTGCGGAGATTCGGAGGCGCGAGTGGATCGATCGGATGCGCAGCCTGACCAGGCCAGGCAGATGACGAAGGGCAGGATCATAGCCATCGACGTTCTCAACTCGACCATGGCGCATTCTCCCGACGGTGAATGAGGACGGCTAACAACGGAAAGTCGGCGAACTGTACCTGAGTCGGGGAAGCGAGTCGAGGGGGAGGCCGCACACGAGATAGCAACTGCGACGACAAAAACAAGCAGGCCTACGCGCCAGTCTGATAGATAGCGGGACGATAGCGGGGTTTTGGAATAGGTTTCCGCTCGGCACGGACAGCGGCCAGCCAGGCACGCTTCGCGATTTCGGCTTGCTTCAGTGCCTCAGTCGGCGTCTTGCCGAACGCCGAACAGGCTTCAAGATCAGGAATGTCGGCAATGTACCCGCCATCCGCCTTGCTGTAAAAAATGTTGATGTGGTAATGCGTCATCAGTCTTCAGCTTCAGCGCCAAAGCGAAGATTCTTAGATCCATCAATCGCTTTGGCGAGCAGCTTGCGCTTGTTTATCTTGCAAGAACAATCCTTTGCACTCGACTATGGCACGATCGGCTGCGCCGGCGTGGTCTCCGGTGCGTCGCCGTCTTTCGCATCGCGGGCGCAGCGGACGCCCATCCAGTTCATCGAGGTCTTGGGATCGGTCCCGTTGCGTTGCGAAACGCGCACACTCGGCGTGCTGTCGATCCAGCCTCCGCCACGGAAGGCTTTCTGCGAGCCCTTGTCCGGCCCCTTGGGATTCTTGTCCGGCGCCGTCTTGTAATAGTCCTTGTCGTACCAGTCGGACACCCACTCGGCCACGTTCCCGGCCATGTGATGCAATCCGTAGGGGCTCACCGCATTGTCATACTTGAACACGGAGATGATCGGCGGATAGAGCAAGAGCCGCTCCGGGCGATCGCGCACCGGACCCGACAGCCCGGTCCGGCCGAAGTTGGCCCGTGAGAGGCCGGCCATTTCATTCCCCCACGGATAAATGCGGCTATCCGCCTCACCTCGCGCCGCCTTTTCCCACTCGGCTTCGGTCGGCAGGCGCTTCCCGGCCCACTTGCAATACTCATCGGCCTCATACCAGGTCACATGCATGATGGGGTGCGACACCATGGTGTCTTGAAAGTTTCCGCCGTCGAATTTCCAGTCCACTTGGGGGGGACGATTGGTTGCCAGAACGAACTTCAAATATTGGACGGTCGTCACCTCGTATGTGTCGATGTCGTAGGCATCGAGATAGACCGAGCGCTGCGGCGCTTCGACCAGATAGGCGTTCTTATCCGTTTTCTTGTCGCTGCCCATCGTGAAGGGTCCCGCCGGAATACGGACCATCTCGTCATAGGCCGGCAGCTTCACCCGTTCGGCGGCGAGCTTGCGTCCCTCGGCTGTCCACTCCTGCTTCACATCGCCCACATCCAGCGACCAGGCTAACCCGGAGGTTCCCACCAGCCCTGCCATCACCAGCCCTGTCAGTACACTCGTGCGTTTCAAAATCCGGCCTCCTTGCATGCTACATTCCCTGCTCGTTCTTCTCCGGCTCCACCCCTTTATTGAACTCTTCCAACGGCTGAAAGTTCAGCGGGAGCTGAAACAGATAATCCGTCACCGCCCGTAACTTCACATGTTGGTATTCCACGATCCAACTCCCGTCCTTCTTCGCCAGCTTCATGGGGAAATGAATATCGGTCGCCAGCCACTGATAATAGACCTCGGTCCGCTCCCCGTGCTTGGTCACGACTTCGTAGAGGATTGTGGGATGGCCTTCCCGGGTTTCCTGGCCGATCTCCTCCCGCGACACTTCCCCATCTAACTTCTCCGTCACCCACAAATCCTGATCCGCACTGTAGGGTATGGTCTTAAAATGCTTCATCCGCGACAGCAGCA
>CAYHNM010000172.1:0-4320 GCA_964357985.1 uncultured Nitrospira sp.
CACACGACATCTTGGCCCACCTCGACACTCACTATGCCAAGACATCCTCGTAGGCCTATCAAGAATCCCTACGTTCCCGCACGATCGGCGACAGGGTGTGTCCATCCCTGCCGCGAGTGGTTTCATCTCTTACACAGGAGGCCATGACGCCCGTGGAGGAATGGAGACGCATACTCGCTGAGAGCATCGTGAAGCCGAAAGATCTGGCTGACCGGTTCGGGCTCGACGAGAAAGAAATAGAAGCCATCGTCGGTCCGTATCCCATGCGGATCACCCCGACCGTCCTCGGGACGATGAAGGAAAAAGGCGACGCCATCTGGAAACAGGTGGTCCCGGAGATCGCGGAGCTGGACGATATCGATGCGGAGGACGATCCGCTCGAAGAAGACCTGATGAGCCCGGTGCCTCACCTGGTCCACCGATACCCCGACCGCGTCCTCCTCATGGTGACCAACCAATGTCCGATCTACTGCCGCTTCTGCACCAGAAAACGGCTGGTGGGCAAGCCGGGCTTTCTGAAGAAGGGCGAACTGGATCGCGCCATCGCCTATCTGCGTGAACATACCGAGGTACGGGACGTCATCCTCTCGGGCGGCGATCCGCTTCTGCTTCCCGACTATCTCCTGGAGCGCATTTTTAAAGCGTTGCGGTCCATCCCGCATCTGGAACTGATTCGCATCGGCTCACGGGTCCCCGGGACGTTGCCGGAACGGATTACCCAGAAACTGTGCGAGCTGGTGAAAAAGTACCACCCGATTTATATGAACCTGCACTTCAACCACCCGGACGAACTGACACCAGCGGTGAAAGCGGCCTGCGGGATGCTCGCAGATGCCGGTGTGCCGCTCGGAGCACAGACCGTTCTGTTGAAAGGGGTAAACGATGACCCCGAGGTGATGAAGCGCCTTGTCCATCAGCTGCTCCTGGCCCGGGTCAAGCCGTACTATCTCTATCAAGCGGATCTGACCAAGGGCACCAACCATTTCCGTACATCGGTTGAGACCGGCCTCAACATCATCAAGGCCCTTCAAGGTCACACCAGCGGGATGGCCGTCCCGCACTTCGTGATCGACGCGCCCGGCGGCGGAGGGAAAATTCCGCTCCTCCCCAGCGACTACCTGGTGCATCTGGATGAAGACGGCGCCGTGTTGCAGAATTACGAGAATAAGACGTTCCACTATCCGCAGCCGAAACAGGGCAATGGACGCGAACTCCCCATGGTCGGTGCGCATTCGGGATGGGGTTCCTGCGGGAACGATCATGAGGAGGCATAAGACATCGTGAGCCGCTATACCGATCAGGAAATTTTCGCTATCGTCTTCGCCCTCGGCAACTCCCCAGCGAGCACAAGGAGGTCCAACCCACTGTGAGCCGCCGCGCCACCCAAGGGATTCTTCCCTATCAGGACATTAAGCAACTGATTGCCACCGGTGCCCTCAAGGCCTCCCCCGCGATCGAAGACCGACAGATTCAACCGGCCAGTCTCGACTTGCGCCTGGGGCGCAAAGCCTATCGGCTGATCAGCAGTTTTCTGCCGGAACTTTCCCCCATTTCCTCACGGCTCGACGTGCTCGACTTCTATCAATCAGATCTCGTCATGTATGAGATGGATTTGACGGAAGGGGCCATCCTGGAAAAAGGGCATGTCTATCTTGTCCCGCTGCTGGAGCACCTGAAACTCCCCAAAAATCTGCGCGCCCGGGCCAATCCGAAAAGCACTACCGGCCGCCTCGACGTCTTCACCCGTGTCGTGACGGACTTGAATGCGGGCTTCGACGAAATCCGTTCCGGCTATCACGGGCCCCTGTTCCTCGAAGTCGTGCCTCGTTCGTTCGCTGTCAAAGTCCGCACCGGCCAGTCGCTGAATCAGATCCGGTTCGTCCGCGGCGAAGCGACCGTCAGCGACGCGTCGTTGAAGACGCTGCACAGCAAATCCCCGCTGCTCTATCACAACAGCCCGACCAGGAAAGCGCTGGGGCAGCGTGAGTTCCGGGCCGAGCGCGGGCTCTTCCTGCGCATCGACCTAAAGGGCGACGACCGAACGGACTCGCGCATCATCGGCTATCGAGCCAAGAAGAACAGCCACGTCATTGATCTGGCCAAAGTCGGGCACTATAGCGCCGCGGATTTTTGGGAACCGCTCTATCGGCACCGGCATGACAGCCTGCTCCTGGAACCGGAAGAGTTTTACATTCTGGCCTCCAAGGAACGGATTCGTGTGCCGGCCGGATACGCCGCTGAGATGGTCGCGTATGAAGCGGCCTGCGGAGAACTGCGCACCCACTACGCCGGATTCTTCGACCCGGGCTTTGGGTATGGAGCGGAAGGAGAGATCAAGGGTACGCAGGTGGTGCTGGAAGTCCGCCCCCACGATGTGCCGTTCCTGATCCACGATGGGCAGACATTTTTTAAGGTTGTATATGACCGTATGCTCGACGTACCCTCTCAGCTCTACGGCACCACGTTAGGATCGTCGTATCAAGGACAAGCGCTCACACTCAGCAAACATTTCAAAGTGTAACCATGGCACCGACAGACCTCCCGACAAAAGATCCCGCTCCGGCCTCATCGCCGGGCCACGTGGACGGCGAGACGAGCGAAGACAAGCAACTCAGCGTCGCCGGCATGATGACCGGCACCGCGCTGATCTTCATCGGCTTTCTGAATGTCTTTCTGTCGATCAGCGGCGGATTCGAAATCAATGCCGTCCCGCTGCTCATCTACTTCGGCGGCGTTGCCGTTTGGGCGAACGCAGTGATTGAGAACCCCACCTGGCGTTATAGCGTCATGATCGGCGCCATCGCGATCGGGTTGGGCTTCTTCCACTACGGCGAAGTGCTCTTCTGGCACAAACAAGTCGTCTTCTGGACCACCGTCGTCGTCGTCATGTACTTCATGTTCAGAGAGCCGAAAACACCGGACCGATAAGAGCCGCTGAACGCCGCTGGCGGACAATCTCAACAACCTGCCCAGATGACCATCGCCGTCATCATCCCCACCCTGAACGAATCCTCGACCATTGCGCGCACCCTGACGCGCACCGTCTCCTTGGGATTCGACGAAATTGTCGTCAGTGATGGCGGCAGCACCGACCCCACTATTCCCATGGTCCAGGCCTGTTGCGCCAGAGTGCCGGCCGTGCGACTGGTCACCGCGCCGACAGGCCGAGCCCGCCAACTGAATGAAGGCGTCAAGGCCTGCCAAAGCGACATTCTGTTATTTCTCCATGCCGATACGGAGCTGCCCCCCACTGCGAAAACAGTCATTGAGTCCACATTGAAGAATCCCTACTATGTCGGTGGCCGGTTCGATGTCCGCTTCGATCGTCCCTCCCGATGGGGCGCCGTCATCAGCTGGTGTATGAACCAGCGCTCACGGCTCAGCGGGATCGCCACCGGCGACCAAGCGATCTTCGTCCGCCGGCAGGTGTTTGAACAGATGGGCGGCTTCCCGGATATCCCGCTCATGGAAGATATTGAATTCAGCCGGCGATTGAAACGCCAAGGACCAGTGGCCGCACTCACGGACCAGGTCACGACGTCATTTCGCCGCTGGGAGAAAAACGGTCCACTCCGCACAATTCTCTTGATGTGGACACTGCGCTTCCTGTATTGGCTGGGAGTCAGTCCTGCTCGACTCAACAATTTTTACAGGGCCATCCGATGAAGCAACCAGCTCCTCACTCCTTATCCCAGACCGCGCACAACGCCGCTCTCGTCATTTTCGCAAAGGCGCCGATTGCCGGACAGGTGAAGACCCGTCTCTGCCCCCCGCTCACCCATGACGAAGCCGCCACCCTACACGGCAGCTTTGTCCTCGACATGCTCGAACGCACTAAAATCGCCACGGCAAAACTGAAGTTACCCTTCGATCGTTATCTGGCCTGCGCGCCATCATCCACACTGGTCTTCTTTCAAATTATGGAAGAACGGCACAGCGTAAAGCTGATCGATCAAGTCGGCGACGACCTGGGTGCGCGCATGCAACAGGCCTTCGACACCCTGTTCGCAAAAGGCTACCAACGCGTCTTCATCGTCGGGACCGATGTCCCCTCGCTCCCCCTCGATCATTACAAGCAAACCATGGCCTTGCTGGACACACACGACATCGTTTTAGGACCGGCAATGGACGGCGGATATTATTTGATCGGCCTCAAGCAACCCCGGCCGGAACTCTTCGCCGACATTGCCTGGTCGACCGATCGCGTGCTCGCCACGACTCAGGAGAAAGCCGCAAGCCTCGGCTTGAAGGTGGCGCTGCTTCCTTCCTGGCGCGATGTTGATACCATCGACGATCTTCAAGCATTGATCGACGCCAGCG
>CAYHNM010000173.1:0-4311 GCA_964357985.1 uncultured Nitrospira sp.
TCCGGTCCTACGGGAACGAGAACTGGGAGTTCGACCGAAACGGCCTCATGCACCGCGCCTCGCAAGCATCAACGACCTTCCCATTACAGAGGAGGAACGCCAATACCGCTGGCCGCTGGGCCTTCGTCCCGAGGGCCACCCTTCTCTATCCGACTTCGGCCTGTGAAGAACAGTGTGAGTGAGGCAAGCAATGGCCTGCGGACGTCTGCCCTGGCAGTCAATCGAGGTGCGATCAAGGAAGCGCAACTATCCCGCAATCCGGCAAGCAAGGAATGTAAGAGGGCCGGCCCCCTGATCCCATTTCCCATCCCCACCTTCGGCTCATAAAAGGCACATCTGGCTGGGCTCGCTCGACGGTCCCAGCCGATCCTCCCTCCGTCATCTCTCGATTTATTTTTTCAACTGTAAGGCAGCTCACAGACCTTTCATGTGGCTGATGGCAAGTTATGCACTAACATATCTATCAATCTAGATGTGTCCGCGCGCTTTCGATGGTCGAAAGCGCATCAACCCATCTACCACTATCATAAAGGAGGAGCAGCCCATGTCGATGATGTGCAGCATGCAGGGATGCACGCAGAAACACGGAATGTGCGGTCACGAAAAGATGATGATCGTCATGATGGTGATGGCGGTGGTCGGTGGAGCGGCCTACTGGCTGCTCGGGTAACGGCCAGCGGCTTCTCGCACGATTGAATGAGGCAGGGGCGATACCTGGGTCAGATTGCTATGTGTAAGCTGCCTCACAGCGGCTAGGCCGCGAAGACGGTAGCATGTGACAGTCGTGAGCAGTTCTATGACGGCAGCCCTCACTGTACTGAAAGGAGGAGCCTATGTGATCGAGGCCTGAATCCGTCGTAATGTGCCCATGTGTAGTAACGAGCGTCCGTCCCACGATCGATCAACCTAACAAAGGAGAGTCACATGAACGCAACGATGAAGAAGAATGCCATGATCCATTCCGCCTTGTTGGTCGCGTTAAGCTTTGCCGGCGCCCAGGCGGCGAGCGCCGCTCCAAAGATGGCTGAGATGCCGGCCGGCTGGGAAGCCTGCGGAGGCGTCGCCAAAGCGGGCATGAACGATTGCGCGGTCAAGACCAGCCTCCATTCCTGTGTGGGCCAGTCCAAGACCGACAATGAGGCCGATTCCTATGTGTTCCTGCCGAAGGGGCTCTGCGGGAAGATCGCCAAGGGTACCGTCCTCGCCATCACGAAAGAGGATCTGGCGAAGATGAAAGAAATGATGATGAAGAAGATGTAGGACGACGAGCGATGTCTGTTCAGCATCCCGCCCCGATCCCGGCACAGGCCGGGATCGGACTGCGGGCCCATCATTTTCGGGACATTCTGGACGCGCCGCCGCCGGTCGCCTGGATGGAGACCCATCCGGAGAACTATTTCGGCGAGGGCGGCGCCCCGCTCCGCATTCTCGAACGTATCAGAGCCCAGTATCCGCTGAGCTTTCACGGGGTCGGATTGTCGTTAGGCTCCACCGACCCGATCGATCACGCCCATCTCCACAAACTGAAAGGCTTGATCGATCGCTTCGAGCCGGCATTTGTATCAGAGCATCTGTCCTGGAGTTCCGTCGGCGGCCGCTTCTTCAACGATCTCTTGCCGCTTCCCTATACCGCGGAAAGTCTTGACCATATTTGTGCCAGGATCGACGAAGTCCAGACGATCTTGAAGCGTCCTCTGTTGATCGAGAATATCACCCGGTATCTGACCTGGCAGGATTCCCCAATTCCGGAAGGTTCCTTCATGGCCGAGGCGGTCCACAGAACCGGCTGCAGGATTCTGCTCGATCTAAACAACGTTTACGTCAATGCCGTCAACTTCGGCCTGGATCCGTTCGCGTTTCTGGATGCGATTCCGCCTGAGGCGGTGCAGGAAATCCACCTGGCGGGCTTCGATCGCTTCGGGCGCATGCTGATCGATACCCATGGCCAGCCCGTGTATCCGGAAGTCTGGGGTCTGTACAAGTGGGTGCTTCATCATTTCGGACCCCGCCCCACGTTGATCGAATGGGATACCAACATGCCGCCGCTGGCGGTGTTGGTGGAGCAGGCCACGCAGGCTGATGCCATTCTTGGAGGCTGCCATGCCGCGGCTCTATGACCTGCAACAGGCCTTTGCCGAGGCCATCGTCGAAGGGAAATACCAGACGGCCACGGCAGCGATGGCCACGGATGGAATGGCTCTGCGAAGCGTCGCGCTCTACCGCGGGTTGATCCGGAATAACTTTGTGCAGGTGCTGAGGATTACCTATCCCGTGTTGCATCGGCTGGTCGGCGCCTGCTATTTCAGCGTGCTCGCGCGCGGGTATATCAAACGCTATCCCTCGACCAGCGGTGATCTGTTTCCCTATGGGCGCCAGCTCCCTGCCTGGCTGCAACGCATTGAGGCGCCACCGCTCCTTGTTGAACTGGCCAGGCTCGAATGGGCCTGTCACGAGGTGCATCAGGCGGCGGATTCGTCGCCGCTGGCCTCTGAGCAGCTTCAGGCTATGGTCTCGGAAGATCCCTCGCGCGTCACCATCCAATTCCATCAGACCACGCGGTTTCTGTCCTTTTCTCTTCCGGTCCATCGCGTCTGGCAGGCGCTCCAACCGGACGCCTTACCGGACGAGGGCGTCGATTTGCCGCTTCCTCAAGAGCAGACCGGCGTCGTCGTGACACGCCGCGAGGGACAGGTGCGAGTTATCCCGTTGAACTGGTTGGACTACCGCTTGCTGGAAGCCTTGTCGCAGGGAGCCAGCGTCGCGTCGATTGAACGGTTCGCGCGAGAGGCCGAGTCCGGTTTCGATTGTACCCGGCTGATGACCACGCTGCTGAACTTGCAGGTGATGGCTGGAATTTTCGTGAAGGAGGACACATGACGCATCCCGCTGGTCTTCTGACACGTGCCGCTGATCGCGCCGTGCCTCTGTATCTATGGCTGGTCCATGGCCTGGAAGCGCTGCTCCCGCTGTTCGACCTGTCCGTTCGTTTGTATCTGGCGCACATTTTCTGGAAAGGCGGCCTGGTCAAGCTTTCCAGCTGGATATCCACGGTGATGCTGTTCACCATGGTCTACGATGTGCCGGTTCTGCCGCCGGAGATTGCGGCCTATCTGTCCACTGCCGTCGAATTAGGCGGCTCGTTTCTACTGGCAATTGGCCTGGCTGGACGCTGGGCAGCCCTCTCACTCTTCGGACTCAATATCGTTGCCGCGCTCTCCTATGGACAGTTGTCCGAGGCCGCGCTGCAAGAGGCATTCTATTGGGGCATTTTCTTCCTGTACTTCGTCCTGCACGGACCGGGGTTGATCTCGATGGACGCCTTGCTGGAGCGCTTCTATCGACGAAGGCACGCCATAAGCATTGCCAATGAGGCTGCATACAAACAGCCCGTCCCTCACAGTGCGTGATGTGGAAATGCCGGCGCTCACAACATTTCGACTTTCAGACTTGTGCTTCATCACAGCCAAAGAGGTCAGACTGATTGATGCGAAAACCGTGACTGAACCGGTGGACACATGAACTCACCCGATCAAGAGAAGTCCGTTCCTTCGAATCGAGAAACACCAGAAGAGAAACATGTTGGTCGTCGGACATGGCTGGTCAGCGCGGTCTCGGCGATGGCTGCGACCGCTTCCGGTTTGATCGCCCCATCAATTCTTCGAGCCGGAGAACAGGACCAGGCCGATCCCACGCGAGTTCCGGGCCACATTCCCAGTCCCTATGGCTCGCGCGCATCGACAGAAACCGCCCAGCGCCTAACAACGGCGACCCATTCACTGACGCCTCATCAAGTCCTGCACGGCATCATCACGCCGTCGGCCTTGCATTTCGAGCGCCACCACAATAGCGTGCCGACGATCGACCCCGACCGGCATCGGCTGCTGATTCATGGACTTGTCGAACGGCCGCTGACATTCTCCATGAACGATCTGATGCGATTTCCTTCCGTGACACGCACGCTGTTCATCGAATGCTCGGGCAATTCGGGAAAAGAATGGAAAGGCCCGATGGGCAAGACGGTTCAGGACACACACGGGCTCATGAGCACCAGCGAATGGACGGGCGTTCCCCTTGCAACCGTCTTGGCCGAAGCAGGCACCAAACCGGAGGCTTTCTGGGTGTTGGCCGAAGGCAGTGATGCCGCCGCCATGACGCGCAGTCTGCCGCTGGCTGAAGTGCTGAAAGATGCGCTGCTGTGCTATGCGCAAAATGGCGAGGCCCTACGACCGGAGCAAGGTTATCCGCTTCGGCTCGTCATTCCCGGCTGGGAAGGCAACACCTGCATCAAGTGGATCAGACGGCTGAAAGTTG
>CAYHNM010000174.1:0-4302 GCA_964357985.1 uncultured Nitrospira sp.
CTTGGTGATCGATTGCTGGAGATCGGTCACGGTCTGTTGGAGTGTGCCGACCGGGCGCTGACCGACAAAGTAGCCTGCCCCGAATGCAGCGGCGATCAGAATCAGAGTTCCGAGAAATTTGAGCATGGGCCTCCGGATGTCTAGGGCCGGCGTGTGGATCGTGCGGCGCGTGCGGTCTGCTGCAAGAGGCTGCCGGCCGCGGCAATGCGCACCGCTTCGTCGGAGTCTTGCAGCCCTTTCAGAAGAATCGGGATCACGGGCCCGGAGAGCTTGCCCAAGGCCTTCGCGGCCATGAGCCGCGGGAGCGGTTGTTGATCCTGGAGCAGCGCCTGCAGCACCGACAACGCTTCCTTGTCTGACGTTGCGCTCAAGGCCTGGGCGGCGCTCCCGCGGATGGACGGGTCCGGGTTTCTCGCCAGGTCGGTCGCCATGAGCAAGACCGATGAATCACCCAGACGCAGCAGGCTTTCCGCAGCGCTGGCTCGCACTTGGAGGCTGGGGTCTCTGGTGAGGGCCTGCAACAAGGGCCGATTCTCTTTGAGCCCTAATCGGCCCAGGCTGCCGGCTGCCACACCACGCACCATCGCCATTTCATCGCCCAGCGCATGAGTCAGCGGGGCGACTCCTCCGGGGGATCCGAACTCTCCCAGTGCTCCGGCGGCAAAGGCCCGCACAGATGGGTTGGGATCATACACCGCCTGACTGAGCACGGCCAGGCTTGCCGACCGTTTCAGCCGGCCCAGCACGCCGATCGCGGCCATACGGACCTCGGCATCCGGCAAGGTGGCGGCGTTCGTGATGTCGATGAGCGTGTCGGTCTGGCCCATCTTATAGAGGGCCGCATAGGCGAAGATGGCCTCGGGACCTTCTTCAGTTCGGCCGATTTCAATCAATCGCGGCTTCATCTCCATGACGCGGGCATCGCCCAGCGCATTCATGGCCGCGATGCGGACGCTCGGCGCCTCGTCGTTAATCGCCCGCTTCAGCGCGCCTGACTTGGCGGCGAGACCGGCGCGTCCGATCGCTTCCGCGGCGCGTGCGCGCACCAACACTGAGCTATTCAACAGGCCGTCTTCCAAGAGCGGACCGGTTTCCGGAAGGCCCAGTTCGGCCAGGACGGTGTAGGCAGCGATCCGCACATGTTCTTTCTGATCGCGCACGCGGCTGGTCACAAGGCTGAGCGCGAGGGGCCTGAGCAACGTCAGATCGTCCGGTTGGCCGTCAGTCTTGATACGGGGATACAACGGCAGGGCTTCTTCCCCGCGTCCGAGTTTCACAAAGCTCTGGAAGGCCAGGCGGAGCATGTCTTTTGACGGCGTGGCGTCTTTGGGGAGCGCCTGAAAGCGTTGCACGATGGCCGGGTAGTCGCCTGCTTTAAAGAGAGCGGAGAGGTCTTTGTCTTGGGCGGAAGTCGGGGCGGTCGCCGCCAGGGTTTCACTTGGTGCTGCAAGTAGGAGAGACAGACCAGTCATAACGGCGCAGCAGAGTGCCACAGCAATGGCACTCTGCTGCGCACGATATGGACGTTCCACCGCGGAGGCTTTTACCATGATGACGGCGTGCGGGCAGCGGCTCCGCTGTACATCGTCTCGACGTAGTCCTTCACCATGCGTTTCGTGCAGAACTGCGGGGCGACGGTCCGGATACATTCCTTCACCATTTGGAGCCAGCCTCGCGGCGTGCCGTCGAGGTCGCGCTGATAGTAAAGGGGTACGACTTCTTGTTCAAGCAGGCGATAGAGCTCTTCCGAGTCATGGACATCCTGCTCGTGCTGGTCGGTCGAGGGTGGCAGCGGGTCGACTCCCCAGCCGTTCGCGCCGTTGTAGCCTTCTTTCCACCAGCCGTCGAGCACGCTGCAATTGATGACGCCGTTCAGTGCGGCCTTCATCCCGCTGGTGCCGCTGGCTTCAAGGGGGAAGCGCGGGGTGTTGAGCCACACATCCACGCCTTGCACTAAGAACTTGGCCATGTGCATGTCGTAGTCTTCGAGAAAGGCGATGTGGCCGCCGAGCTTGTGGTCGTTACAGAAATTCACCACCTCATGGATGAAGTAGCGCCCCGGCTCATCGGCAGGATGGGCTTTGCCGGCGAACACGAGCTGCACCGGCCGCCAATGATTTTGCAACAGACGCTTCAGCCGTTCGAGATCGCGGAAGAGCAGCGTGGCCCGTTTATAGGTGGCGAAGCGGCGGGCGAATCCCAGGGTCAAGGCCTCCGGATCGAGCAACGTTCCGCGGGCGATGACTTGCGAGGACTGCAGATGGCCGTTGATCCAGCCGGTTCTGGCGCGCTCGCGGATGAAGCCCATCAGTTTCCGTTTCATGAGTTGCCGGACGGCCCAGAGCTGGCTGTCCGGAATATCGCTCGCACGCTGCCACATGGCCTGCTCGTCGCAACGCTCGGCCCAGTCCGGGCCGAGGAATTTGCCGTAGAGCTGGCTCATCTCCGGACCGATCCAGGTCGGAGCGTGAATGCCGTTGGTCACGCTCTTGATCGGCACCAGGTCCGTCGCGAGGCCGGGCCAATGATGCTGCCACATCTCGCGGGAGACGCGGCCATGTTCACGGCTCACGCCGTTCACGTGCGCGGCCAGATTCATAGCCAGCGCTGTCATGTTGAAACCCTGTCCGCGCGATTCCGGTGTTTCACCCAGCCGGATGAATTCATCGCGGCTCAAGCCCAGTTGCTCCCAATAGCCGGCGAAGTAACGATCCATCAAATAATGGGGGAAGACATCATGGCCGGCCGGAACCGGGGTATGGGTCGTAAAGACCGTGCTCTGGCGAACGAGTTCGCTGGCTTCGGCGTGGGTTGATCCCTTCTGGACGAATTCACGGATGCGTTCCAGCGTCAGAAACGCCGAGTGCCCTTCATTGGCATGGAAGACGGTCGGATTGATCCCGAGTTCCCGCAGCATACGCACGCCGCCGATGCCCAGGAGGATTTCCTGGCAGAGACGAATTTCCTGGTCGCCCCCATAGAGGCGAGCCGACAGTGCCCGGTTCTCCGGATTATTCTCCGGGACATCGGTGTCGATCAAATAGAGCACGATGCGCCCGACTTCGACGCGCCACACCTGTGCGGCCACCGTACGATGGCCCATCACGACCGTGATTTTGCAGGGTGTGCCTGACGGAGTGAGGGCCGGGCGGATCGGGGACTCTTCGCGGTTGAACGGCGCATAGGCCGCTTCCTGCCAGCCTTCCGGCGTGATCCGTTGACGGAAATAGCCCTGCGGGTACATGAAGCCGATGCCCACGAGCGGCACGCCCAGATCGCTGGCTTCTTTGCAATGGTCGCCCGCGAGGATGCCCAGGCCGCCGCTATAGATGGGGATGGAAATGTGCAGACCAAATTCTGCCGAGAAATAGGCGATGGACGGGCTCTTCGGATGGCCGTACTTCTTGCCGTACCACGTGCCGTTGCCCAGTCGGTATTCGTCAAAGCTTTTCATCACCGCCGAGTAATGCCGGACGAACATCGGATCGTGCACGAGTTCCTGGAGCCGTTCGGGTTTCACTTCCTGGAGCAGACGAACCGGATTGTGATGGGTGAAGTACCAGAGGGTCGGATCGATCAGTTCGAAGAGCTGCCGGGCTTCCAGCGTCCAACTCCACCAGAGGTTTTGTGAGAGTTCGGCCAGACGGATTAAATTCTGCGGGAGGTGCTTGGGAATAGGATTCAAGTTCTCGACAGTATCCACACGTGCTCCTTCGCGTAAGGCGCGTTGTAGAGGTTAGAGGCGATTGGCTGAAGACGGGCGGATCGGTCGAACCGCGGTCAGGCGTGTCCGGTCTTGTGCCATGAGTTCCATTCCTCGGAGAATGCCACGGCGGCGTAGCGTTCGCCAAGGATTTTTGCAACTCGGTTCAGGTGCTTAGTGAGTTGTTGCAGCTCGGCGGGCGTGAGATCCCCGCGAAAACGTGGATGGAGGCCCCAGCGTGTTTCCACTTCTTCGCCGCTTACGTTCGACATGAGGCTCACCAGCTTAATGTCCTGCCCCGTCGGACCTTTCTTGGCCGGCTCGCCGTTGCCGGCGGCTTTTGCTGGTGGCTGAGTCGGAGTGGATGGCGAGGCCGTGGGCGGCGCTTGCCCTTGCAGGACGGCGCTGACGGCGGGAATGATCGCGCTTGCGCAGAGCGTGGCGGCGGCGATGACCTGGCCGTTCTGCGGGGCTCCCAGTGTCTGGGCGACGCGTTCAGCGAAGGCCTGAAAGAGTTCATTCTTCGGTTTTGAGTCTTCGGTAATAAGGAACTTGTATTTCTCGTAGAGGTCGCGGCTTTCCGCCACGGCGTTGCCGAC
>CAYHNM010000175.1:0-4255 GCA_964357985.1 uncultured Nitrospira sp.
AAGGATATGCCCGGCATCGTGAAACGTCGCCGTGACTCGCGGGGCAATCTTGATGACATCGTGATAGCGCTCACCGGCAAAACGCCTGGTGATAGCCTCGACATCGTCGGTATCGAATAAGGGCTGCACGCACTTCTTGCCCCTTCGCCGTTCTTGCTTGTTCACATAGCGGCAATCGCTTTCCTGAATCCTGGCCGCATCCTGCAGCATAATCGTAGCAAGATCGGCTGTGGCCCGCGTGAGATGGACTTTCCCGGAAAAGCGCTGCTGCATCAGCATCGGCAAGGCACCGGAATGATCGATATGGGCATGCGAGAGAAGCACGGTGGACAGCGATCTGGGATCGAATCCGAGTTCGCGATTCTGTACCGCCGCTTCTTCCCGTCGTCCCTGAAACATGCCGCAATCCAGCAGCAGCCGGCAGCTGGACGTCTCAAGAAGATGGCGGCTTCCTGTCACAGAACGGGCCGCGCCATGGAAAGAGAGTTTCATGTCTTCGGCCTCACATCATGATTGCGGGCGATCAGACCCCATGCTTCCTGCGCGGTCTCTGCATAATGGAACAGACCGAGGTCTTGAGGACCGATCAATCCTTGATCGACGAGGAATTCCCAATTGATCAAGCGCTCCCAGAATGCCCGACCGACCAGCACGACACTGACACCGGTCACTTTGCCGGTTTGAATGAGAGTCAATGTTTCGAACAGTTCGTCGAGCGTGCCGAACCCCCCGGGGAATGCGACCAGGGCTTTCGCTCGAATGAGAAAATGCATTTTGCGCAGCGCAAAATAGCGAAACTGGAAGCAGAGCTCCGGGGTGATGTACGGGTTCGGACGCTGCTCGTGCGGCAAGGTGATATTTAACCCGATCGATTTGGCCTGGACGTCCGCAGCTCCACGATTGGCTGCTTCCATGATGCCAGGCCCGCCGCCGGTCACGATGACATAGTCACAGCGTCCATCAACCTGGCAGGATCCGGAGACTATTCCGGCAAATTCGCGGGCTACATCATAATACTTGGAGAGCTCTTGTTGGCGTTTGGCAACGGCGACTTGGCGCTGGCGGACAGGATCGTTCGGATGTTCGGCTGCTGCACGTTCTGCGGTGAGCAGGGCCAACTCGGCAGCGACAGGCTCCTGCACTCGCGCACTGCCGAAGACCACAATCGTGGATTGAATCCCCTGCTCTTTCTGAATGAGTTCGGGCTTGAGCAATTCAAGTCCGAGTCTCAGCGGACGCAGTTCCTCCCGCTGCATAAATTCAGTATCACGGTCGGCGGGGATATAAGACGAAGAAGCGAGAATGGCGTCGGAGAGGGAATTGTCTTCAGGAGAGCCCGTACCCATGCAGCGCATTATAACGGGACACCACAGAGGCAGCAATTGACAAGATGAACGAGAGGACGCGTGGAATCAAAATGGCCAGAACCATAGGAGAGGACGAACCGGCTCATGTCTGGTAAACCCGAACGTCCGCACGATTCCCTGGGTGTCATAGTGGACATGGAACTGCTCCATGTCGATTCCTGTCCTGGCAAGTGTCATGGACGGAGAATAGGGCGAAAAAAATCTGGCAATAGAACCGAAATCAACGCCCGACGCCTTCGTGTCACTCCATTGATAGATCGTGGCTAAACCAAATTCCGATTCCAGAATCTCGTCGGGGGCTCCAAGCTGGGCAACGACTTGCGGCAGAGTTGTCATTCCTGATTGGATGAAGGTGACTGTGGAGGGCGCAATAACATCGTTCACGACCACTCGGCGCACACTACAACCCGCCATGATGGCCGCACAGATGATGACAAGTACCCCCCGTGAGAACCACTGAGTGATCACGCGATTAGTCTCCAAACGGCCAGAGCTTGAATTCCACATTCGGCGTCCGCTTGCTGTACAGCACCTCTTCTACAAGACCGTTCCGTCCAAAAAAGACATACAGATTGTCGCTTTTCACTTCCATCCGAACGAGATTCAGAATCAGGAGCAGCAGGGCAGGCGATTTCCCATCATAGTAGTAGTAATGAAAGATTTCTCGATCATTCCCTCGCACAATGCGCTCGGGAGCTCCCAACAGAGCCACCACTTCACTCGTGGTGCTAACGCCTTTCTTGATCTGTGCAATCGACTCATCCCTCAGCGGTTCGCCGAGTGTGCCTCGCGTGACCACACACCCTTGGGTCACAATCAGCACTGCCATGAGAACAATACCCGTGTACCTCTTGAACATTGAGTCTCCTTGCTACGCTTCGTCCGGACGATCTTTTAAGCTGTGCGCGTGACCGAGCACGAAATCCGTTTCAAATACAGAATAGGATGAGGGCTTGAGACCGACACGTCGATACACGTCTTGGGCGACGCTGTTTTCTGACTCCACATAGAGACGCACGCCGCAGACACTCGGATCGGCCTTCGCTCGCTCGATCACCTTCGCGTGCATGTTCCGAAAGACGCCCTTCCGCCGCCAGGCCGGGGCGACATATACGCTTTGGATCCACCAAAATGACGCATTGCGCCAGTCACTCCATTCATAGGTGATCATCAGTTGGCCTACAACCTGGTGCGTCAGTGGCTGTTCTGCCACCAGAAAAAATCCATGAACGGTGGAATTCAGCAGAGCTCGCGTCCCCCGTTGAAGGCGATCCGCCTCTAATCGTCGTCCTTCAGTTTCCAAAGCCATTGCTTGACTGAATGCGACGAGGTGTTCGATATCATCGAGACGGCCCAGCCTGATCGTCCATTCTTGTAGGATCGTCATAATGATCGCTGTGATGCGTGAGGGGGTTGTAACCAGCCAGTCGCTGGCTTGAATAGCCCTGCGGAGAATTCCATCTTCATGGCATCTTCGGCTGGCAAATTGAGGGCGCGCACCTCCCCTTCCGGGACAAAGGCGAGGTAACCGGTAAACGGATGGATGGCTGTCGGAACAAAGACCATCAAAAGCCGATCGATGGGTGAGACTTGAAGGACGGAGGGAGCTGTTCCCATGACAAATCCCAACGCCCAAAGTCCGTCACGAGGAAATGGAAATGCCACTACGGTGCTTTGACCGAATCTCGACCGAAAGTTCAGAATGTCGGTCATGCCCTTTATCGTCAAATAGATGCTGCGCACAAGAGGAATTTGATCCAACCGGCGTTCAAGGTACGCCACAATGCGTTGACCGATCAGGTGAGTCGTGAACGCTCCCACTGCGATGACCAGAATAATCATGGTGATGAACCCGAGACCAGGAAGGTGAAGAGGGAACCGGTCGCCGACCATTTTGGTAAGCAGCTCATCGAGGGTCCAGAATAGGGTGTTAAGGACGAGATATGTGGCCCAGGCCGGGACGAGCAGAAAGAGCCCTGTAGCAAAGACCCGCCAGATATCACGTAGCATGGAACTCCACCTGAATGATGATGACCACCTTTAGTTTTTAAGTGTAACAGAAACCACAGTGCCACAGAAGCATTCCGCGTTCTCTTGATCTCACTGCGTGCGGTGCACTATTCTAAACGATCGCTGAAATGCTGAACGCCAGGTTGTGCACTCGAAGAAGGGAAACCGTGATGGCTATTGACAAGGATCTGTTAGCAATTCTTTGCTGTCCTGAAACAAAACAGCCTGTCTCGCTGGCAGATGAGGGGCTCGTTCGACGGGTCAACGAGGCGATTGGTCGTAGCGGGCTACAGAATAGAGGCAAGCAAGGGGTCACTCAACGAGTAGACGGCGGTCTCGTGCGCGCCGACGCGAAGGTCTTCTACCCCATTCGCGAGAACATTCCCGTGATGCTGATCGAGGAAGGAATTGCCCTCGAACAAATCGGATGAACCGGGTCTCTTGCCGGAGTTGACCTAACCCGGTCAGGTTGCAGTCAATTCAGCTTGTTGAACTCTCACCCAAGGGAATGTGTTCTCCTTTCCCTTCCAAACGGAAACAGAGTTAATCTCCTGATATCCCGAGATCGACGCGGTTGGTATCGGTCTTGGAGCCGGTTGAAGTCTCGCAGTGCTGGCAGAGATATTCATAGAGATTACCTGACGGCAAGACAAGCAGAAGCCGTTCTCGCGTGGGTGTGGCAATACGACAATGGGGGCAATACAAGAGCGACGCTTGAAACGCGCCGAATTGATCAGCCCTTTTCGGAGCATTGGTGCGTGAGTTCTTCATCGGCATGCCGAAGGGCCCGGAGTCGCCCATTGGCCACTTAGATGGAACAGACATGGATTGATTTTATGCAAGGACGAGCCGAGGGTCAATGGATTCCGTCGGGCCCT
>CAYHNM010000176.1:0-4244 GCA_964357985.1 uncultured Nitrospira sp.
CGCGTCGGCCGTCGTTGCGTCGGCACAGGCAAACTGCGATCTCCTTTGGGAGAATTGGCAATATAGCGGGCCGTATCTGCGGCAATCTCCAAATCTTTCTTCGTCAACTCGTCTGAATAGGCAAACCCGGTTTTTTCTCCGGCGGTCGCCCGCACCCCGACTCCCTGGGAGATACTCTTCGAGGCCCGCTTGACGATCCCCTCTTCCATGGAGACGGATTCCGACACCCGCGACTCAAAATAGAGATCGGCATAGTCCACGTCCCGGACATTGAGCCGGTCGAGAGCATGGAACACTTCCAGATCCGTCATGCCGAATTTTTTGAGCAGCCCGGAATCAGCCATCAATCACGCCCCTTTGCTTCTGTATGGGAACAAGCGCGGAGTATAGCCCATTCATTTCCGCAGCCGCAATGCAACGTATCTTAACTATTGACAGACCAAGGGCTTTTACTAAATAGCGTTTGACATTACCTACCCTCGTCAGTAGACTTTGGCCACCTGCCATTGAGTCTTCACGGAAAGGAAATCGACTCACTTCCCATGTCACGAACACCGTCTTCATCCAATCTCGAACACCTTTCCGAGCAGGAATTGACGAGTAAATTGGAACAGGAACTCCTGCCCAAACACGTCGCCGTCATTATGGATGGAAACGGACGCTGGGCCGAGTTTCGCAGCCTGCCCCGCATTGCCGGTCATCGGGAAGGGATCAATTCCGTCCGCGAGATGATCACGCTGTCTCTCGAACTGGGCATTCAACACCTGACCATTTACGCATTCTCACAGGAGAATTGGAATCGGCCGACACAAGAGATTTCCGCGCTGATGGGCCTTCTGGAACATTACCTGTCCACCGAGCGAGCCAGCCTCATTGAGCAAGGCGTTCGCTTCCGCGCCATCGGACGACTCGATGCGCTTCCAGAGAGCGCCCGGCGCTGGGTCCGGACAACCGAACAGGAAACCGCGCATCTGAACAAGCTGCATCTGACCGTGGCGCTCAGTTACGGGGGACGAACCGAGATCGTCGACGCCGTTCGCGGCATTCTGAAGGATACGCAGGCAGGATCACTCCGGCCTGACCAGATTGATGAAACGCTGCTATCGCGCTATCTCTACACACACCCGCTTCCTGACCCCGACCTGTTGATTCGAACCAGCGGCGAGACCCGCATCAGCAATTTCCTCCTCTGGCAACTGGCCTATACCGAGCTCTACTTCACCTCAACGCCCTGGCCCGACTTTCGGCGACGTGAGTTCCTGCTCGCGTTGATCGAATATCAGCGCCGCGAACGCCGATTCGGCCGGGTCTTGAGCACTGTGTCCTCCTAACCGCACGTGGACAATCTCAGCCCAGTAGATGTGCATGGCAATCGGGCAACAGCATCCGTTGCGCCGGTCCCCACGCCGGCTCGCCGTTTCGATGCCCGGCGTGTCTACACGGCTCTCATCGGCATTCCCATCGTCTATGCCATCATTCGCTATCTGCCTCCATGGGGTTTGACGCTGTTAGTGGTCATAGGCGGAGCCATCGCCCTGCTTGAGCTCACGCATATGGGCTTCGGCGATCGGCGCAACCCGGCGCTGACCGGACTCGCGCTTGGACTCACGGCGCTCTTGATCGTCCGCCCCCACTGGGCGCTTCCAATAGACACGATACTTCTGCCGGGTCTCGCCTGTGTGCTGCTGGCGATGCTCTGGTCCTCAAATGTCATCACGTCCCGCTTCCATGATACAGCCGTTGCGTTATTCGGCCCCCTCTATATCGGACTCACACTCAGCACGCTGGTTTCGACACGCACCCTTCCATCAGGTGAATGGCTGATCGTCTTTATCGCAATGGTCACCTGGGCCAGCGACATCGGCGCCTACTACGCAGGCACCCTCTGGGGACGCCATCCCCTGGCCCCGTCGATCAGCCCCAAGAAATCCCTGGAAGGCCTGGCGGGAGGATTGGCCCTGGCCATGGTAGTCGCCCTCCTGACACAGCTCTGGCTGGTTCCGCAATTGACCATGCTTCACGCACTGGTACTGGGCTTGCTGATGACCGGCACAGGCCTCGTCGGCGATTTGTGCGAATCGGCGATGAAACGCGCAGTAGGAGTAAAGGACTCCGGGGGCATTCTTCCCGGTCACGGAGGCATGCTCGACCGTTTAGATAGTCTCTTGTTCACTGCCCCCACCTTCTACTACTATGTGACATTAGTCTGCGGCTTTTCGCCGCTCCCTTAGCAGGAGACGCTATGAAGACCATCATCATCCTGGGCTCCACCGGTTCGATCGGCACGAACACCCTCGATATCGTTCAGCGATTCCCCGGTGAGTTTCGCGTGGCCGGGCTCACCGCCGGCAACAATATCGACAAACTGGAAGAACAGATTCGCGCGTTCACCCCGCGAGTGGTGGCCGTGTCGCAGGAAGCCGCCGCGGTAACCTTGCGGCAGCGCTGCGCGGGCCTGCCTGTCGAGATTCTGTCGGGTGAAGCCGGCATCGCCCAGGTCGCCTCATTACCGGAAGCCGAACTGGTGATTTCCGCCATTGTCGGAGCCGCCGGACTCGTGCCCACCCTCACCGCGATCCGTTCAGGAAAACATATCGCCTTGGCCAATAAAGAACCGATGGTCATGGCAGGCAAGCTGATGCAGGAAGAAGCCCACAAACATGGCGTCCGGATCTTCCCGGTCGACAGTGAACACAGCGCCATTTTTCAATCACTGGAAGGCCATCGCCTTGAAGACGTCCGTCGATTGATTCTCACTGCGTCCGGCGGAGCGCTCTGGACCGTGGCGAAGGATGAGTTGCAACACGTCACACCCGAGCGAGCACTCAAGCACCCCAATTGGAAAATGGGCTCCAAGATTACCATCGACTCTGCCACACTGATGAACAAGGGGCTCGAAGTCGTCGAAGCCCGCTGGCTGTTCGATATTCCGGAGTCCCGCATCGAGGTGATGGTGCATCGGGAAAGCATCATTCACTCGCTGGTCGAATACGAAGATCGTTCCATGATCGCCCAGTTGGGATTGCCGGATATGCGCACGCCGATCTCGTATGCGATGCGGTACCCCGAACGGCTGCCGCTCGACCTGCCGTCGCTGGACTTGACGGAAATCGGCACGCTCAGCTTCTGTAAGCCGGACCATGACCGGTTCCCGTGCCTCAACCTCGGGTACGAATCCCTCCGGACCGGAGGCACGATGCCGGCCACGATGAACGCGGCGAATGAAATCGCCGTCGATGCCTTTTTGAACGGCGGCATCCGCTTTACCGAAATCGCCGACGTCATCCGCCAGACAATGGACGCGCATATACCGAAGACCGTGGCCACGCTGGAAGACGCTCTCGAAGCCGATCGGTGGGCCAGAGAAAAAGCGGAGTCCCTGGTCCATGCCCTCCCCCGTTGAAACATCGTTTTGAAAATTGGGCAATGAGTGTTAAGTTGATGCTGACGTTACACCTTCACCTCTAGATATTGAGTACACCCATGATGTTCGCATTCACCTGGTCCCCCGATACCCTCTGGGTCTTGATGCAAAAAGCCTGGTGGTTCCTGGTCGTACTCGGCGTCCTTGTCGCGTTCCACGAGCTAGGACACTTTTTGGCGGCCCGCTGGGTGGGCGTGAAAGTCCTGAAATTCTCCCTCGGGTTCGGCCCGAAGATTTTGGGTCGCCAGGTCGGCGAAACTGAATACCTGCTCTCGGCCATTCCCTTAGGCGGATACGTCAAACTGTTTGGCGAAGACGAAACGGAAGCGGCCACCCCGGAAGACCGACGGCGATCATTCGCCCATCAAGGATTATGGGGGAAAGTGTTGATCGTGGCAGCCGGACCAGGTTTCAACTTCATTCTGGCCTATCTCATTTTTGCCGGATGGCTCTCCACGGGAGCGCCCTTGTTCGTTCCGACCTTCCGCGACCTCAGCCCGGACATTGAGGCACTCGTGCCCGGCTCGCCGGCATCCTCAGCCGGCATGGAAATCGGCGACCACATTACCAAGGTGAACGGGAAAGAAATTTCCACGAGAACAGAATTACTGGATGCGGTGGCTCACAGCAAAGGGGAAGCCATTTCGCTGGAAATTAAACGCGGGGCACAAGTAAAACCGCTCTCCGTCATCCCGGTTCCTCTGCAAGGCCAGCCGGCCTCACCCGATGAGCCGCTGTATACGATCGGCGTCGAGGAGACCCCTCCCTTGGTCACCTCCGTCATGCACGGTCTACCGGCATCCACGGCTGGAGATCGGAA
>CAYHNM010000177.1:0-1314 GCA_964357985.1 uncultured Nitrospira sp.
TATCTGGGTTTGGTGATGGGGGCGCGATTCGGACAGGAACAGTTTCCAGCGTCTCAGCCCCGGTCGACCGATCTCTCCGGCAGTTCGAATAGTCTCAAAGTACTCGATACGAGCGTCATCATCGATGGTCGTGTCGCGGACCTGTGTGAGACGGGTTTTCTGGAAGGCACGTTTTTCGTTCCGCAGTTCATCCTGCACGAATTGCAGCATATCGCGGACTCGTCGGACTCTCTGAAGCGCGCCCGCGGCCGCCGTGGACTTGATATTCTCAATAAGATTCAGAAAATGGCGGATATCGATGTACAGGTTGTGGAAGAGGATTTCCCGAATGTGAAGGAGGTAGATGCGAAGCTGGTCGTCTTTGCCAAGAAGAAGGGCGCGCGCATCATGACGAATGATTTGAACTTGAATAAAGTCGCTGAGCTGCAGGGCGTCCGTGTCCTCAATATCAACGAGCTCTGTAACGCACTACGGCCTGTCGTGCTGCCGGGTGAAACCATCCGTGTCTTTGTCTTGAAAGAAGGCAAAGAAGCCGGCCAGGGTGTCGCCTATCTCGACGACGGCACGATGATTGTCGTCGACAATGCCCGACGGTGCATCGGCCGCAATGTCGACGTCATAGTGACCAGCGTGTTGCAGACGACCGCCGGACGGATGATTTTCACCCGGTTGAAAGAAGATGCCGAGCGAGAGGAGTTACAAGTCGCTCGTGGATAGACGTGTGGTCGCGATCGTACCCGCAGCCGGCAAAGGGTTGCGGATGGGCGGCTCAGTTCCGAAGCAGTTCCTCGCGTTAGGCGGTGAGCCGCTCGTCGTTCATTCTCTGCGCGTGCTCCAAGCCTCTCCCTGTATCGATCAGATTATTCTGGTAGTACCGCAAGCCGATCTCGATTACTGTCTGAACGATCTGGCCGTGCGGTACGGATTTTCGAAAATCACCAAAGTGGTTGCGGGTGGACGGGAACGGCAGGACTCCGTTCGGTATGCCCTCGAACATGTTCCGGATGAAACGGAAATCGTCGTCGTGCACGATGCGGTTCGGCCGTTTCTGACAGAGAAAATGGTCGCGGACGTGGTGGCAGCGGCGCGACAGCATGGCGGGGCGATCATCGCGCTCCCCATGCGCGACACGGTAAAGCAGGTCGGGTCTGAGCATCGGATCGAACGCACCGTCGATCGTCAGCCGTTATGGCTTGCGCAAACACCGCAGGCATTCCGGTGTGCCTGGTTACAAGCGGCTCACCGCAAGGCACATGCGGAAGCAGTCCATGCGACGGACGATGCCTTTCTCTTTGAATGGGTCGGCCATCCTGT
>CAYHNM010000177.1:1414-3511 GCA_964357985.1 uncultured Nitrospira sp.
AAGCAGTCCATGCGACGGACGATGCCTTTCTCTTTGAATGGGTCGGCCATCCTGTGGTGGTCGTGGAAGGCAGTGGAGAAAACATCAAAGTAACGCGACCGGAAGATATGGTGATCGGGGAAGCGATTCTGGGTTCCCGCACTGCCGCGCGTTCGGAAGGATCATAATGGCAACGAAGATTCGTGTGGGCTGCGGGTATGACGTGCATCCCCTGGGGGCCGGGCGCAAATTGATTCTGGGCGGGGTCGAGGTGCCGCACTCCAAAGGGCTGCTGGGCCATTCCGATTCCGATGTGCTGGTGCATGCGGTGTGCGACGCCTTGCTCGGTGCGATGGGCGAAGGAGATTTGGGCCGGCACTATCCCAGCTCCGACCAGAAGTACAAAGGGATCTCCAGCCTCAAACTCCTCGAAGATGTGATGGGGAAGTTGACAAAGAAGGGCTATCGGGTCGTCAATGTCGATACCATCATTGTGGCCCAAGCTCCGCGCCTGAGCACCTTCCTCGCTGCCATGCAGAAGCAGATGGCGCAGGTCATGGGGATCGACGCCGATCAAGTGAATGTGAAGGTGAAGAGCGGCGAAGGGCTCGATGCGGTGGGACGCGAAGAGGGCATGCATGCCCATGCCGTATGTTTGATTGAGGCGGTGTGACTGCCGTAGGATAGCGTACGATGCTGAAAGCCATTCGACAGGATCTTCAGGCCGTGTTCGATCGGGATCCGGCCGCCACGAGCCGGCTGGAGGTCATTCTGACCTACGCCGGGTTCCATGCGCTACTCGTCTACCGAATCGCCCATTGGTTGAAATCGTACGGCGTGCCATTTGTGCCACGAGCCCTGTCCCAGTTGGCCCGTTGGCTGACCGGTATTGAAATTCATCCCTCTGCCACCATTGGGACCGGATTTTTTATCGATCATGGAATGGGCGTCGTGATCGGCGAAACGGCTGAAGTCGGTGACTACGTCACGCTCTTTCAGGGCGTCACCCTCGGCGGCACCGGGAAAGAGCGCGGCAAGCGGCACCCCACATTGGGCAATCACGTGGTCGTCGGTGCCGGAGCCAAAATTCTCGGCGGCATCAAAATCGGCGACAACGTCAAGATCGGTGCGAATTCCGTCGTCATCAAAAACGTCCCGCCCAACTCCACCGTCATTGGGGTACCGGCCCGCGTCATCAAAACGCAGGGCGAGAGGCTTCCCGACGTGACGATGGATCAAACCAACCTCCCCGATCCCATCAGCGACCGGTTCGCCGCGCTTGAACAGGAGTTGATCGAACTCCGGAAGAAGCTGGAAAACCGGGATTCCCAGTTACCGTTTTAGACCATAATGCGCCTGCCATTGCTAAAACGAATATGCTTGGCGGTTGGTGTCTTCTTGGCAATGGTGATGTTTGCTGGTTTTGTATATCGTGTTGTCTCAAAGGTGAAGTCGGGACGCGGCCTAGATACGTATCTCACGCCGGAAGGAGTTGAGTTTAACTATATTGGGACGTTAATCCTATTGATGTTGATCCCAATAGCTCTCTTGCTAGGTTGGGGCGTTCGATGGTGGCAATTGAGAGAAGAGCGAGATTTTAAAAAGCAGTTTAAGGTAAAGGAATAATCCTTTGTGTACTGTCCGGCGCGGCGGGAGCAGCGCCGGGGTATCGCTGCTAGTTCGATAGACAGGTGCTCATGAATTTCTTCCGCTCGTCGCCCTTCAAGGTTTTCTCGCCCGCCTCTTTATTGCACGCCTTCATCTTCTCCTGCTGAGCCGTTTTGCCGCTCTTGACCGGCTTCGCAGAGAGACATTCCTTCATAAACGCTTTCCGTTCGTCGCCTTTTCCTTCACCCAATCCCTTCTCGTTCGCTTCCTTGCTGCACGTCGCCATCTTGTTCTGCTGGCCGGCGGCTTCGCTGGCTACGGGGGCCAGGGTGATGGCGGCCATAAAGAGTGAGAGGACGACCAGGCTGGCAATCTTCATGGTGATTCTCCTTGTGTGAGAGGGTGAAGGATCGACGGGCCACTATACCAAAATGCTTAGTGGTTGTCTGTAAGGAGTGGCCCTAACCGCTCAGTAATAGACCCTGATGAGGCAGAGCCCCTGGGGGGGTG
>CAYHNM010000177.1:3521-4200 GCA_964357985.1 uncultured Nitrospira sp.
AATCTTCATCGTCAATCTCCTTGTGTAGGTAGGTAAACGGGTCGACGAGGGACTATACCAAAATGCTCAGGGGTTGTCTGTAGGATGCTGCCCCGCCCTCTCAGTAGTCGACCCGGATGAGGCAGAGTCCCTGGGGGGGAGCGGTTTTACCGGCTGCGCACCGGTCATGGGCGGCGAGGATGGCCGGGAAGCTGGTGGGGGCGCGCTTGCCCTGACCGACTTCGACCAACGTGCCGACAAGACTGCGGACCATCTGTTTCAGAAACCGGTCGGCATAGGCTTCGATGCGGAGTTCGTGGCCCTCCCGAATCACGACGAGGCGTTGGAGGTGGCAGATCGGATCTTCGTTTTCGGTCGGTTGCGTTTGGAAGGAGGAAAAGTCGTGTGAGCCGATGAGGTACAGGGCCGCCTGGTTCATCGCCGCATCATCCAACGGTTTGTAGACGTGCCAGACCAATTGCCGACCCAACGCAGGACGCGGAGAGCGGTTGAGGATCCGATATTGGTAGAGTTTGCCCTTCGCTTTGTAGCGGGCATGGAACTCAAGAGGAGGAAAATCGACGGCGCGGACTGAAATATCGGGAGGGAGATGGGCGTTCAACGCCATCGTCCATTCATAGGCCGTCATGTCCCGATCGATGCGAAAGCTGACGACTTGTCCCAGCGCGTGTACGCCGGC
>CAYHNM010000178.1:0-4130 GCA_964357985.1 uncultured Nitrospira sp.
GGCGCGAAACGAATACCATGCCGCAGTGGGCCGGTTCCTGCTGGTACTATCTCCGCTTCGCCGACCCAAAGAATGCGAAGCAGCTGGTGGACCCGGCGATGGAGCGCTATTGGCTGCCGGTCGATCTCTACGTCGGAGGCAGCGAGCATGCCGTGCTGCACCTCCTCTACTCACGCTTCTGGCACAAGGTGCTCTACGACATCGGAGTGGTGAGCACGCCGGAACCGTTTAAGAAGCTTGTGCATCAAGGTATCGTACTGGGTGAGGACAATCAGAAAATGTCCAAGTCCCGCGGGAATGTCGTAAACCCCGACGACATGATGGATCAGTTCGGCGCCGACGCGGTGCGGCTCTATGAAATGTTCATGGGGCCGTTGGAGGCGATGAAGCCCTGGAGTACGCGCGGGGTTGAAGGGGTGACCCGTTTTTTAGAGCGGGCATGGCGGTTGATGGTGACGGAAGAGGGCGGGCTGTCTGTATCTGTGGTGTCGGCATCGCCCAGTCTTGAGCAACAACGGCTGTTGCATCAGACCATCAAGAAGGTCTCGGAAGATATCGACGAACTCCGTTTCAACACCGCCATTGCTCAAATGATGGTGTTCACCAATGAGATGACCAAGGCCGAACAGCGCCCACGGGCCTTGCTCGAGCCGTTTGTTTTGCTGCTCGCGCCCTTTGCGCCCCATGTCGCCGAGGAGCTTTGGGCTATTCTCGGTCATGCGCCGAGCGTATCTCAGCAACCCTGGCCGGTCTTTGACCCGGCGCTGACGATCAGTGATCGGCTGACGATCCCGGTCCAGGTGAACGGTAAACTTCGCGGCAAGATCGAGGTGGCGACGGATACCGCGCGTGACATGGTGGAGCGCGCCGCTCGTGAGATTGTGGCGGAGTGGTTGCAAGGCGGTGAGCCGAAGAAAGTGATCTACGTCGAGAAGAAACTCGTGAATTTCGTCGTGTGATGCGCGCGATAAGCGGGATAGGCAAGACAAGCGTGAAAAGTGGGCTGCGGGAAATACTTGAGCAGTGCTGCGCGCAGACGAATTATGCGGCCGCATCTGATTGGGTCAAGGGCCGTTTTGTCGGGCGCGCAATTCCCGCGTGTCTCGCGCTGGTGTTGTTGGCCGGCTGTGGCTACCAGTTCCGTGTGGAGGGCGCCGGTCCGACAATCGGCGGTGCCAAGGCACGGGCCTCGGATCAGCCGACCCCGCGATTGGTCATTCGCACGCTGGAAAATAAGAGTTTCGAGCCGAATCTGGAGACCCGCTACACGAACTATCTACGACGGGAATTTTCCTCAGGGAGCGGCGCGCAGGTCGTTCCGGATTCCGAGGCGGCGGATCTTGTATTGACAGGACAAATCCTGTCAGTGGAGGTGCCGACCTTAAGCTTCAGTCTGACGCCGACGCCTGGGAATCAGACGGGATCGGCCACGACGTTGGAAAGCCGGGCAGAAGTGACGGTCGTCGTGAAAATCGAAGAAACCCGAACGAAAAAGCTGGTCTGGACGCAGATCGCCAAGGGCTCATCCGAGTTCTATATTACCCCCGATCTGCAATTTAATCGTGTCTTGCAAACCCGCGCGTTGGAACAGGCCGGCCGGTTCGCGGCAGAAGATCTTGCCTCACGGTTTCTTCTGCATCTGGAGGCCGGCGGGGTGACAAAGCCTGCGGCTGAGGCCTCCTCCACAGTGCCAGCCGCCAAGTAGATTATTTTCGAGGACGTCATGGGAACCGCGCTTAATCCATTGCAACTTCAGGCTGCGTTGCGGCAGCAGCCTCCTGCGCCCGTGTATCTAGTGGCGGGGGAGGAGGATCTCCTGCGCGATGAAGCCGTGGCCACGCTCAAGGCCGCGCTGCTGGGAGAAGGCGGGGATTTTAATTTCGATGTGTTCTATGGCGATGAAGCGGCCGGGAGCGACATCCTGACCTGTGCGTTGGAAGTGCCGGTGTTTGCCGAATGTCGGGTAGTTCTTGTGAAAGGCGCTGAAAAAATCTCTGCCCGTGAGGCCGAAGTCCTGCTGCCGTACCTCGCCGCTCCGGTGCAGGCAACCACCGTGATTTTTGTCAGCCCCAAGTTGGACGGGCGGCTGAAGTTTTCTCAGGCGCTCGCGCGGGCCGCTGTGACCGTCGACTGTTCACCATTACGGGATATGCACTTAGGGCCGTGGATAAATCGGGATGCGCAACGCCTTGGATTGCGGTTGGACGAGAAGGCTGTAGAGGTACTCAAGGAAACGTCCGGAGGATCGTTGTACGCTGTCCGGCGGGAACTTGAAAAGCTGGCTTCTTATATTACGACCGACCGCTTGGCGACCGCCGCCGATGTTTATCAGCTGCGGGGAGTCGAGCCCGGCGCGTCGGTGTTTGAACTGACCCTGGCGATTGCGGAGGGCCAACGTGGACGGGTGCTGTCGATTCTTGCCAGAAATCTTGAAGCCGGTGAGGCGCCGTTGCGCATTCTCGGTTCCTTGGCCTGGCAGTATCGCCGGATCTGGAAAATGAAAGAACTGCTTCGTGAGGGGGGCCGTGAGGGGGAAGCTGCGCGGACTTTGCGCATGGATCCAATGCAGGTCAAGACGTTCCTGGGCCGTCTGTCAGATGAGCATGTGCGGGATGCACTGCGATGGTTTTGGGAAGCCGACGGGCAACTCAAAGGAGGCGGCAGTGGGCAGCCCAAGATGACCATGGAGCGGGTATTGTTGCGGCTCTGCCAGTCTGTTCAGCAGGCGCACGCAGGCACCCCGCGCCGCCCACCGGCCCCGACAGGGCGGGGCGCGGCGCGAGTGGTTTCGAATGTCAGAACGATTACGAGCGGGAACCGGACAGGCCGTTGACGTGTTGGGTCAAGCGGGAGATACGGCGGGACGCGGTGTTGGGCTTCAGGGCTCCCTTGGTCACGGCTTTGCTGAGGGCCGAGGTGGCCGCACGCAAGGCAGTCTTAGCGTCGTCCGCCTTCTTGTCGGCCACGGCCGACTGCACTTTCTTGACCAGGGTCTTGACCGCGCTCAACGTGGCTTTGTTCCGATCGCGGCGGCGTTCGGCCTGACGGGCACTGCGAAGGGTGGACTTGTGGATCACAGGCATTGTCTATTCCTCCAAAAAAAGAGCAAACTATGTAACATAGGGGACCGTGAGCCGTCAACAATCGGCCGACCCCTTCAAAAGGAATCCTATGGCAAAGATCATTGCGCGTGACCGTTTGATATTCGCTCTCGACGTTCCGTCGGTCGTCGAAGCCGAGCGCCTTCTGGACCGGCTCCAAGGGCATATCTCCTTCGTGAAGGTCGGACTGGAGCTCTATACCGCCGCCGGTCCGGACATGATCAAGCGGGTGCTCGATCGAAAGATGCGGGTGTTTCTCGACCTGAAGTTTCTCGATATCGAAGAAACCGTTCGCCGGGCGACCGCCAAGGTTGCAGCCATGGGCGTCGACTTTCTCACGATCCATGCGAATCGTAAGGCCCTGGCGGCAGCGGTGCAGGGGCGTGAAGGGTCGGCCTTGAAATTGTTGGCAGTCACCGTGCTGACAAATTTCGACAGCCACGATCTCCGCGATATGGGGATTCAGCGAAGCGTGCAGGATCTCGTGACCGCCCGCGCGCTCCTGGCGTCAGAAGTTGGCTGCGACGGGGTCGTCGCGTCAGGAGAAGAGCCGGCGGCCATCCGGCAGAAGGTCGGGCCCCGGTTTCTGATTGTCACGCCCGGGGTGCGTCCGGCAGGAAAGGGTGTGGACGACCATGCCCGGGCAACGACGCCGACCCAGACGATTGCAGCCGGGGCCGACTATCTCGTCATCGGACGGCCGATTCGGGATGCCGTCGATCCGGTGGCGACGGTGACCGAGATTGTGAACGAGATGCAAATGGCGTTCGATGCCCGTCCCTAGTCCTGGCCGGGTCGAGTTGCGGCCTGTCCCCGCTCTTTGCTAAGATCTCTCCGCGGCGTGCAAGAACTCATTCCTTCCGGATGGTGGGTGTAGCTCAGTTGGTTAGAGCGCTGGATTGTGGATCCGGAGGTCGCGGGTTCGAAACCCGTCACTCACCCCATCTCGTCTTTTTGGTTTCTTTGTTGTTGTCGATTGCTCTCTCTGAGCGATTCGTCATGTCGTCTCTCGCAAGTTGAATCGGTTCA
>CAYHNM010000179.1:0-2734 GCA_964357985.1 uncultured Nitrospira sp.
GTCGATCGCCTGTTGGCGCTGCTGCAAGATCCCTACAGCGAACAGCCGGGTATGGACGCCTACGCCGCCGCGCCCCCCAACTGGGGTAAACACCTGTCGGTCAGTTGCAGTTCCTAGCAGCGCCCTCACGGTTGTCCCGCGCCGCACGCGACCTTGCGGTTCCCCTCGTTGTTTGTTGTACAGTGACTCCATTGTCCCGTCTTGAGGAGTCCGACCTGTGGCGAAATCTCGCGGTGATTCGAAGCTGGCGGTGGCGGGCGCGTTGACGCTCGTGTTGGCCATTGCCGGTGTGTTGTTGGTGAAAGAGCCGCTGCGCAGTTCGCGCCCGGTCGGCACCGGGTTGGAGATGAAACAGAGTACGGGCGAGCAGTTGGTTCGTGCGCGGCTCTGGGAAGATCCGGTGGCGGCAGTGGAGCGGGCGATCCGGGAGAAGGGGTCTCCCAACACCGGGTCTGCTGCGGAATCGCCGTTGGCGCAACGGCTCAGGCCTCTCCGGCAGGCCATCGTCGAACGGGTCAAGAACGGGCAGCGCCTCACCGTCCTGCTGACGACCACGAGCGGAGGCCCGTATGTGGAAAGCACGGAGTCGCGGCTCCGCGACCGGTATGCGATCGGCACGGCCCTCGGCGTCGCCTGTTACGCTCCGGAAGACGAGAGCCATCTCTCTTTTATCGATTGGGAACGGCACGGCCCCGTTCAGGGGTTGCCCTATGAATGGTACCGCCTCAGGAAGACCCGTCACTGTGGTGACGCAGGCTCGCGCGCGGACAGCGTGCTGGTCGTCTGGTTACCGGACGAAGCCCTCAGTCGCGGATTCCTGGCCACATTGACGTCACTGTCTCAAGGGCTTGTCTGTCAGGAGACGGGCAAGGGCGAGTGCGTGCTCGCTGCCGACAAGCGCAAGTTAGTGCGGCTGAATGCATCTTTGCAGCAGGCGGTCACCTTCAAAATCATCGGCCCCCGCAGTTCCTCGGCCTATCGGGCCCTGCTGGATGAAGCCGGAACGTTATACAGCGATCAGCACGAAGGACTCGCAGTCTGGCCGAACGCCGACGGCATGATCGAGCTCTACTCGCCCTGGGCCAGTGCCATGAAAGGGCTTCTGGCCTACGGACTCAAGGCGGAGTCCGGCAAAGGGGCAGCCTGTGCCGTCTATGCCGATTGCGAACATGAGTTTTATCGGCGGCTGGCCGATGCGCATGTGCGGCTCGTCTACGATGTCGGCTCGGACGAGCAACGGTTCGAATCGCTGATCGCTGAACTGGAACGGCGACAGGTCCGGCTCGGTTGGGATGCCGTGATTCTCATCGGTGAGTGGGACTCCTTCTACGGACGAGCCCTGCCCATCGAGTTCCGCGCCGCCGCCTGTGCCAAGGTGGCGACGTTTACGGAAGAGGATCTCAAACAGATCCAAGTGCCGGTCGACATCAAACGTTGGTGCCCCAGCATTCCGCAGGCCGTCGATCTGCAGATCCAACGGCCCGCCGACTACGAATCGCTCACCCTGAACGTCTTTCGCTACAGCTATCTTGGAGGGCTGGATGGGGAAGTGCCGGGCGACGACGCGGCGAGAGCCGCACGGGTTGCCAAGGCGGCGGCCGGCAATCAGGCCGTCGATGCCACGCGGGACCGCCCGGAAGGCTCTAGCCAGCTCGATTATGTGCGCGCGCTGGTCGCGCGCATTCAGGAGGAAGGAGAGGGCGCCAGAGCGACTGGCATTCTGGGGACGGACCCCTACGATGCCTTGCTCATCATCAAGGCGCTCAGGCCCGCGTTTCCCTATGCGATCTTCTTCACCGTGGATCTCGACGCGCGTCATCTCCACCCGAGCGAATACAAGTCGACGCGCAATATGGTGATCGCCTCGCCGTTCGGGTTGCAGCTGGATGGAAGTCTCCAGCGCGACGTGCCGCCGTTCCGCAGCAGCTATCAAACCTCGGCCTACTTTGCCGTGCTGCAGGCCCTGCAGCACGTCGTCTGTCGTCAGGATGGTCAGGGACAGAGCGACTCGGGATCCTGCACGTCGGGCTACCATGTTTCGCTGACGCCGGAGGACAGGCTCTACGACGCCGGGCCCCATCCGAGGCTCTTTGAAGTGGGCCGGAACGGCGCGGTGGATCTGAGTGTGGTCGATCAGGATGGGGTTCGTACGATCCATCCCCTGCGACCGGACCTCGCCTATACCGAGAAGTACGGACAGCTGAAGCAAGGAGTCGGATTCGATAATACCGCCGTAGCAGCCGGCGTCATCCTCGCGCTCCTGACCGGAACCATCATTGTATGGAGCAATCAGCGGCTCTGGCTCTGGGCCACGGAGAGTCCCAAACTATTGGGAGCGCTGGGGATCATCCTCCTGGCCGCCTTCTCGGTCTTCGTGGCTTCCGGCGGCGCGACGGCGTTGCTCGCCGGTCATGACGAGGGAGAGCCGTTCTCCTGGACTGCCGGCGTCAGCATCTGGCCGAGCGAAGTGCTGCGTCTGTTTGTGGTGGTCCTCTGTCTCATCCTGCTGGCGAAAGGTATGCGCGATCTGACGAAGAACAGCGACCTGATCGGTCAGGATTTTCTGTTTCAGGATGAGTCCGGCAGCAAGCGGTTCTCACTCAGCACGTTCTGGACCAACCTCCAGCGGGTGTCCCATCCGGCCGCGACGATGACAGCGACGACGGTGGATCAGGCCTGGTCCTGGTATCGCGAGGCCGGCAAGCCCGCGCAACGCGCGGCGCGAACGGTCTTG
>CAYHNM010000179.1:2834-4122 GCA_964357985.1 uncultured Nitrospira sp.
CTGATCATGATCGCCGGCCGGAGCGACTACTTCGATATCTGGAACTACCCGCTGCTCCTCCTGTTCTCCTGGGCGCTGAATGTGCTGCTGGCATTGCTGGCGGCGCTCCTTCTGTACCAGGCGGCGAGCAAGGCAAAAGCCGCCATGCTGACCGGGCTGAGCCGGCAGATGGTCCAGGCCCTGGGGATCGGTCAGGATCGCGATGTCCGGATGAAGCAGGTCCAGTTCATCATCGACGAAGTCGAAGCCAACGAGCAGGGCGCATTCGTCCCGCTCTACCAGCAGCCGGTGATCGAATCGTCGCTCTATGGCATCGTCGCATTGTTGCAATATTTGTATATGAGGTAACGGATCACTCATGCGCGAAGAACAGATCAGCGGGTTGCGGACGCGAATGACGGGCGGCACAGACGGCAAGGGTGGAGGGCGCGGGCCTCTCGTCCTGCTGCTCCATGGCTTCGGTGCGCCGGGCGACGATCTTGTCCCGTTGGCCGATGCCCTGAACGTGCCGGCCGGCACGAGGTTTGTGTTTCCCGAAGGGCCGCTCTCGCTGAGTTTCGGACCGGGCGATGCGCGGGCCTGGTGGCTCATCGACATGGCACGTATTGCCCAGGATCGAGCCGCCGGAAGGGTGCGCGATATGTCGCAGGACATTCCCAAGGGTCTTGCGCCGGTCCGCGAGACCCTGTTGGCGTTCCTCAAAGAGATCGAACAGAAATTCTCCGCGGACCCGCGCAAGACGATTCTCGGAGGATTCTCCCAGGGGGCGATGCTGTCCTGCGACCTCATCCTTCACACCGACCGGCCCTATGCCGGACTCGTCCAACTGTCCGGCAACATCCTGGCGCAGCCAATCTGGGGGCCGCTCCTGCCGAAGCGCAAAGGCCTGCCGGTCTTTCAAAGTCACGGGGTGCAGGACGAGATCCTGCCCTACGTCGGGGCGGAACGGTTGCGGGATACGCTGGTGCATGCGGGATTGCCCGTTGAGTGGCACAATTTCCGTGGGGGCCATGAGATTCCGCGAGTGGTGCTGCAACGGCTGGGGCTGTTCATCACCAAGGCGGTCACTTCTACATGAGCGACCTACACTCATTCGAACGTGCAGCCTCTGACGGCAAGCTGATCCGCGGCGATCGCGCGATGGGGAAGGATCGCCAGGTTCTTTTCATCACCGGCTTTCTCTCCAAGCGCTGGGGAAACAAGAGCAAGGCCTTGGCGCAGTGGTGCCAGGAGCAGGGCTGGGGATTTTGTTGCTACGATGTGCGCGGGTTCGGCGATTCGGAGGGCA
>CAYHNM010000180.1:0-4106 GCA_964357985.1 uncultured Nitrospira sp.
AGGAGTTCGACGACTTCAATGGCTGGCGGTGCATTCTGTGCGGGGAGCGCATTGACCCGGTGATCCTGGCGCAGCGGCGGAAATCGGAATCGGCCTGCCTCCGGACAGTGCACGCAGGTCGCTGAGCGCTCTCGGAGACTCAATGAGGAGCGCCCATACGCGCGCTGTCCTGTGGGAGTTTCTCCGGTACTTTCTCGATCATGCGACATTCGGCCCTAGCGAGGAAACCGCCAAAGGGGAGAGAAGCGGAGAAGACTGTTCATTATGAACGAACCGCGTACATGGGTCAGGGCGTTCCTGTGTGAGGTATTCGCAATGCCCCGCCGACATGTGCTCGTCTTTCTCCTTGCAACCATTTTGCTGATTATCGTGGAGGTGGAAGTGATCGAAGGGTGGCAGCTCATCCATCTCTTCGAGTTGCTCGGCATCATGCTGGTCCTGTATATGGGCTGGGCCACGTGGCGTGTCGCACGAATGCCGAAACGATGAAGCCGGGAAAGCCGAGGCGGTTTTTTGACGCGAGAACGTCTGTCCCTTTCATGGGACCAACAAGGAGGTGCGCCCGATGATACCGTCGTCGAAATCGAAGGAATCAGCCACCGCGCGAGTGGTCCCGCCGCCGACCGAAGCGAGGCCGGGAGGGACAGGCGTGCCGTCTCGGGCACGCAGCGAGTCTGCTCAGAAATTCAAGGTATGGCCGGAAGACCGGCGCGAACGAATTGCGGCAAAGGCCTACGAGCTGTGGGAGCAACGCGGCTGCCGCCAAGGGTATGACCTGGAGGATTGGCTTGACGCGGAAGCTCTCGTTGTCGAGTCACAGCACGAAGCCCCCAAGTAAGCGGGCAGCGGCGCTGATGCCTCAACCACCCACAGCTCGAACCTCGTCCACAGTGGAGATCAAGGGAGAAGCAGTCCTAGAGCAGAACCAGATTTGAATGTCTCCCTCACAAGTTCCATGACATTCCCGGCCGCATCTTTCGCGGACAGCAGTGTCGTGTTCACCGTGAGTTCCGGATGGAGCGGCGCTTCGTAGGGCTCTTGTAGTCCCGGCACAGTGCTGGACTCACCCCGCTGACCGCGCTGATAGGTCCCCTTGTAGTCGCGCTGCATGCAGGTTTCTAACGGACATTCCACCGCGACTTCGATGAATCGTGGGATCAGGTTTCTGGCGAAGTCTCGATAGGCTCGCTTGGTAGCCGTGGCATCGAATATCACCGTCACGCCATGCGCCACCAGCTTCGCCCCCATCAGCGCCAACGCGCGATAAAAGAGATCCCGCTCAGCCTGCGAGTACGTTGCCTCAGGCGTGAGCACACGTCGAACTTCATCCGACTCCAACACTTCCACGGTCATACCAGAGGCTTCGAGCTGCGGTTTCAAAGCCCGCACAATGGTGCTCTTGCCGGAGGCCGGAAGGCCCGTGATCCAGATGGCGAAGGCTTGTGAAGATCCGTGAATCGTCATAGGTCATTCGTCAATCGCGTCAGAAGAGCTTCCCTCAAACATGACGACCTGGACCATCCCCCCGCTCACTGCACTGCCCCCCGCGTGACGCCTGACGGTTGACGGGTCTTTCATCGACCACAGTACTCGTTTACACAAGCGGGATCGAAGCGTGGCGCGGCGAGGACCTGGTCTATAAACCGGAAGATGGTTCGACGCACACCGATCGGCAAGGTGGGATACCAGACAGGACTTGCCAGCACCAAGCCGCGAAACGCAAAGAACGGCGCCGCTGTTGCCACGATGTCCTCGTCGCCGCTTGCCTCGACATACTCCTCCCAAAAGAGGCGGAAGAGCACTTCGAACGGCCCCTTCAGCCGTCCCCACCGGCACAGCGAATAGAAGAAATAGTTGATCGTCATGGATGTCACGTCGTCCGCCGGTTCACCCCACTCCCCGCGTGAGCGATCCAGCACCGCAAAACCGACACCCTTTTTGAATAAAACGTTCCAGGGGTGAAAATCCCCATGCACTTGCGACAATCGTTTCGTCTGTCCGCGCAATCGCCACCGCCAACGGTTGGCAGCTTCCTCAATTCCGCGCAACAGGTCTTCCGTGATAAACCCGAACCGCTCCGGGTAACTGTCGGTCAGTCCCATGATGCATTCGCCGTGACCGATCAACTCCCGCAAGCGGCGGCGGTACAAATCGGCATCCCGTTTCTTCTGCGCGTGGATCTGCGCCAGGTAACGCGCGAGGGCGACGGTCCGCTTGCGATCGAGCGGACGAAGCGATCGCCCCTTGGCGAGACGTTCCAGATCTTCGTGATAGCTCGCCCCCTCGGTCCATTGATTCAGGACAAAGTACTCCCGCCCTTCTGCAACAGACAGCAATTTTTGTGTGCCGGTAAAAATGCCGACGTCGAGCGCCTTCACATGCCGCGGCAACCGTCCGTAAGACTCATAGTCCCACAGCATCGCCTGCGCCCGATCGGCCATGTGCTCGTGTCCGAAGGGTCCGGGCTTCATGGTCTCCAGCACAGCCGACCGTACATCGTTGCCCACACGGAACGTCAGCTTGACCGGTGTCCCATAGCCGTATTGTTTATGCGCACCTTCTGAGCTGGCCTTTCCGATCACGCCGAACGACAGCAAGGTAGCCTCAGGCCCAAAGCGCGACCGGAGATACTCCTCAAGAACCTGTTTCCTCAGCGTAGGCATATAGAAGTGACACGCAAGTCACATTCCAATCGAGCAATCATCTGAACGACCGCCTGAAGCACTGATCCCCGTGAGTCCTCCCCCTTTCTCCATCCCCAGCCTCATCTCGCGATCCCTCAATTGACGCATTGCGCTTCACCCGCATCACGATCACTGAGGAGAAATGCGCCAGTCTCCATTGTTATTCACCACGTGGAACGTATGGCCATTCGTCAAAAGCGTGAAAACGATGGCTTCTTTCTTACGCCTTTCCCTAACCGGTGGATTTGACGCAGGCGGCATCCGGCTTGCTGGTAAGTAGTAATGAATAACAGGAGGGCATCAGATGGAACTAGAAATGCAGAGCCGCAATGTTGAAATGACGCCCCGTTGGAAGACAGAAATCGAAGCCCGCATGGAGGATCTCCGGCGGGGTCATGACGACCTGACCCATGGCCGCGTGACACTGACAAAGAACCGCCATCACAAGAAACAGGACCACGTCGCCGAGGCGCTCGTGGTCGTCACACTCCCAGGCCGCCATACCTTGACGGCCCGCAAGGAGGATAAGACGTTCGAAGAAGCCATCCGAAGCGCCTTTGAAGCCGTGACGATTGAACTGCGGAAGTTTCGTGAGAAACGCGCACAGACCGAAGTGCGCCTGCCACCTATTCCGCCCCATCGCGGGGTTATCTGCAAGCTCTTTCCCAACGAAGGGTACGGGTTCATCCTCCAGGAGGGGGGCGGGGAAGTGTACTTTCATGCGAATGCACTCCGCAGCCTCACGTTCGAGCAGCTCGAAGACGGAACAGAAGTAGTGTTCGGAGTGGAGCAAGGAAAGAAAGGCCCGCAGGCCACAACGGTACAGCCGCCTCCGATGGTCGCAACGAAAGTATTCTAGATGAGCATCGACAAATTCAGGGTTCCCGTTTCGATGCTGTCGCCCACCGTCGATCCCACACAGCTGGGGTTCGAAGACACGAGCGAACTCGAACCGCTCACCGATATTATCGGCCAGGAGCGGGCAGTCGAAGCGCTGGAATTCGGTCTCTCGATGAAGAGCCCGGGATTCAATCTGTACGTCTCCGGCCCGGTCGGCACAGGCAAAGCCACCCTGGTTCGTCAGATGGTGACACGATTGGCCCAGACGACCCAAGCTCCTTCCGACTGGTGCTACGTCAATAACTTTCAGGACGCCTCGCGGCCGGTCAGCCTCTCGTTTCCCGCCGGGCAAGGCTGTGCCTTCAAACGGGACATGGCCACGTTCATCGAGAGCTTGCGCCGCGACATCCCCGCAGCATTCGAAAGCAAGAAATACCTTGATGGCAAAGCCACGTTGCACGACGAGACGGAGGCCAAGAAGAAAACGCTGTTCCAGGAGCTCACCAAGCTGAGTCTCGCCCGCGGGTTCGGATTCGACGAAACGCCGGCGGGATTCGGGCTCGTGCCGCTCAAAGACGGACA